>CAZZKQ010000188.1:0-6667 GCA_964654875.1 uncultured Verrucomicrobiota bacterium
CTTCCAACGGTTCATGATGTCGACCTGAAGGGCATATCCCTGGGCAAAGCTGCGGGGGTCCGCGGCGAAGGTGTTCATGGCGGAGAACCCAGTCGCCATGCTGGAGACACACACATCGAGGGGGTGGCGGTCCATGTGGATCACCACTGCATCGGGACACACCTGGGCAATGAGCCCAATCACCTCCCAGTTGCGCGGGTTCTTGTCGACGACGTTGAGGCGGTCGGGATTGCCGTGGCGGAGAAGGGATCGGTACTCCTCGCCGATCTGATCCGCCCTCTCGGCATTCCAGCCACCCATCCGGCCTGGATCGGCAAGAATCCCGGCGGAGAGGTTGAGGAAATACGGTACCTCGTCCGCGCCGCCGATGGCGGGATGCATGGTGAGGATCTGTTCCAACAGGGTTGTCCCGGAACGATACATCCCGAGGACGAGGATGGGGCGGGGACTCGAGGGCCGACCCGAGGCCAGTCCTCGTCGCCGCTCGCCGGAGAAGAGATCGAACACCGTCTCGCAACGGCGGCGATCGACCTCGGGATTGTAGACCCCCGCCTGCATCAGCTTGGCCCTCGTGAACGCTTCCCAGGCCTGATCGGAGCGGCCGAGGCGATCCAGGAGCGTGCCGCGTCGGAGCAACAGGGATGCGAGGGTGACTGCTGGGAGATTGGGCACCTTGATTCCGCGGTCGACGATATCGAGCGCCTCCTCGTGCCGACGCACCCGACCCAGCAGCCGGGCCAGCGTTCCCGCCACGGGGGCGGCGAGGGGACCCGATCCCGAGCCGAAGGGCTCCAGCAGCCGCAGCGCCTCCTCTCCCTGCCCCGACAGTTCCAACAGGTCGGCATGCGCCGCACAGGAAGTCGCGTCGCCAGGATCCAGAGCCTCCCGGCTGTGCTCCAAGGCCGCCGTCAAGTTCCCTGCGTACCGCTCCGCCAAGGCCAGCCGGGCGAGCGCCGCACGCCGATTGGGGGATACCACCACAAGACGATGGAACCAATGGAGGTCGACCAGCCGGGTCTGTCCCCCCACCTGGATCAGGGTGACCATCTCCAGCGCCGGCAGGTTGTCCGGGTCCCGGGCCAGGACCGGCAGCAGGACTCCCAGGGCACGCGGAGCGTCCCCGTACTGGATGAGGAGTGCCCCAAGCCGGAGCCGAGCCTCGATGTGGTCGGGTTCCCTGACGATGAGTTCGTCGAGCAGCTGGGCTGCAAGGACCACCTCCTCCACCCGTTGGGCGTAGTCCGCCGCACGGAGGATCCGGGATGCCTCGCCTGAGGCTCTGCCGGATCGGGCGAGGACCTCGGCGGCGGCCGGGAATCGACCCAGAAGGTTCAGGATCTCGGCGAGCATCTCGGCTGACTCCAAGGCTGCGGGATGGGACTCGACCGTGGGCTCGAGCAGGGCCGCAGCCCCGGGGACATCGCCGCGTTTCAGAAGCAGCTTTCCCTGGAAGACCGCCTGGGTCGGGGTGAGAACTTTGGGACGTCGGGGCATGGGTGTTCAGTTTCTCGCCGACAGGTCCCCAACGTGTGCCCCTTCACCCCTTCCCCTGCGCTCCGCGGCCCTCGCAAACGGGTAGTAGATCGCCATCGCGACCAGGATCGACACCGCACCCCAGATAGCCGCACGCCAATCGCCCCCCGTGGCCAGGAAATGGCCGAAGATCGGCGGGGTGGTCCACGGGACATTCACAAAGGGCCGCCGAACCAGACCCCAGTCCATGAGCAGATAGCTGCAGGTGGTCAGGACCAGGGCGTTGACGATGTACGGCACCATGAAGACGGGGTTCAGCACGATCGGGAACCCGAAGAAGATCGGCTCGTTGATCTGGAAGATCTGGGTCGGCAGCGACAGCCGACTGATCTTCCGGTAGCCCGCATCGCGTGAGTTCAGCATCACCAGCGCCAGGGCGATCGTGGCGCCGGTGCCGCCGACATTCACGAATGTCGTGAAGAAGCCGAGCGCCGTGATGTAGGGCAATGGAAGCCCCTTGGACATCGCCTCCACGTTGGCGCCGAGATACTGGAGAAAGACGGCACCGACGATCGCATCGAGGGTGTTGTCCCCATTGATGCCCACCGACCACAACAGGGTGACGAGGAACGCGAACAGGAGGATCCCGGGCAGCGTGTTGAGCGCGACCAGCAGAGGCGAGAACGCCTTCTGGATCCCGGAGTTGATGTCGAGCCCAGCCCCGAACCGGAGGGCCCAGAAGAGCACCACGAGAAAGATCATCGGGGTGAGCGACACGAATGATTCGTAGACCACAGGGGGAACATTCCGGGGGAGTCGGATCACAAGATTGGCCCGGTGGAAGGCCCGCTGCACGGCGACACAGACAAGGGCGATGACAATGGCGGTGAACAGCCCCTGCGATCCCAGCCCGTCCATCGCGAGGGTCAGGTCCTCGCGGCGGATCTGGATCATCAGGAACACCAGCGTGGCCATCGACCCGCTCACCGGCGGCTCGAGTCCGAATTGCTTGGCGAGTTCGTAGGCGACCGAGAAGCAGACGAAGACCGCCAACAGGCCGAAGGTCGCGGTGACCGGGATCTGCAGGAGCTGGGAGTAGGGGGCGATCCGGGACTCCCAACCCGGGATCGGCAGATAGACCACCGCCGTGAAGAGGCCGCCGAGGATGGTGAGCGGGGCAACCGACACCATCCCGTTCCGGATCGCCACCATATAGGGGTTCTCCCCGACGGCGGTCAGGAACGGGACCAGCCAGCGGTTCAGGAAATCGAGGAGGCGATGCATCACGGGATTCCCGTCAGGAGAACCGCATCCCCATGTAGAGGCAACCCCCGGTGCCCTCCCCGACCAGGATGAGGTCCCGGAACCCGAGGTGTCGGTAGAACCCCTGGGCGGCGACGTTCACTAGACTGACCCCCAGATGAGCCCCAGGTGAACCGTGGGACCGAAGCCGGTCCATCACCCCCTGCAACATCACACGCCCCAACCCCCTCCCCTGCGCCCGATCCAGCAGATCGATATGGAGATGCGACGGATACTCGCCGTAGGGCTCAGGACAGAAGTAGTCCGGGTTGTGATACCACGAGTGGACCTGTTGGGTCCGGGACCAGCCCGTCGGATCACCGACGGGCATCGGGTACCGGGCACACAGATCAGGACGCCATTCCGTGTCGTATCGGGAGTAGAACGCCTTCGAGTCCAAGGCGCCGAGGGCATACCCGCATACGCCGACATCATCCTCCACCACCAGGCCGAACTCGGGCTCGAAGGCGAGATAGGGTCCGACAAAGATCCGCCCCAGCGCGTCGGGATCCTCCCGATAGAAGGGTTCCCCGTCCTTGCCGTAGTTCCCGGTCTTGAGACAGACGTGATAGGTGCCAACCTCGTCGCCCGGCCTTACGGGACGTATGCGGAAGGGAGTCATCGGGTGAACAGCTGGGCGGTGGTAAACTCGGGGTCGGCAGCGGATCTCGGAACCAGTGCCCCGTCGTGCTGCTGCACCCACAGGCGCTGGAGGTTGGCTGCCATGGATCCCCTGTAGGTCCGCGGTTGGTGGAAGTCCGAGGCGAAGGGCTGGCCTTTGCGGACGGGATCGGAGTGCCAGGCCCAATACCGCTCCAGCAGGTCGAGCTCCTCCCGCAGCTCCCAGATCCGGCGCCCCATGGCATTGAACAAGGACCTGTCCCTCAATTCGGTCAGCCGCACACAGAGTTCACGCAACCGGGTTATCGCGTTCTTGAGCCGTTCCCCAGACTCACCCCAACCCGCTGGATCACGGGGCATCAGATCGATGGCGATTCGGAACAGGTCCTTTGCCTCCGGACCCAGCTCATACGGCAGGTAGAAGCAATCCATCAACAGGATGAGATCGGAGAGTTCGATAGGCTTCCCGACCGAAGCGAAGTCTGGAAGCCAGGACCGGAGACTCTCAAGGTAGGCAGCCCGAGGATTCCAGGTTCCCTCACATCGCACATAGGCTCCAAGGGTCTCTAGGGCCACCCGGTTGAGGGGATACTCGGTGTTGGGGTTGGTGAGGATACCCGCCAGTTCCCCGCGAAGTTCCAGAGATCGCCCCGAGTAGGGTCCGCAGAAGAACCGGTGTCCGTCATAGTCGTTGGCGTGAAGATTGTCCCACAGCAACGGTTTCCGACGAATCAACCGGGCCAGCTCTCGGATGTGGGCGACAGAGATCTCCTCCGAGACAATCTCCGGACCGGTCCAGAAGATGTCGATGTGCGGGTCCAGTTCGCGTCCGACAGTCCCAAGATAGTCCGGCCCGCCCAGCTGTCGGCTCGCCATACGACCGCAATAGGGCGTCGGGCAGAACAGGAACCGTCCATCCGGGATCCGGGACTGGACCCAACGGAACACCTCATTCGCAACCCCGGCGTGGGCTGAGGCGAAGGACCCCCAGCGTTCCCGATCCTCGGGATGCATCACGTCGGGGATGTCGTCGAACAGAAGGCAGAAGTCCCGGCATCCCAGATCCATCAACTGTGCGAACCGCCGCAGGATGGCCTCGATGTCCCCGCGATGGGCGTACCGGAAGGCGCGGCCCGGACCGAGCGCGGACATAAACCGGATGCCACCCTCTGCACAGGACCTGATCAAGCATCCCAGCGTCTCCGCGTGGGCTCTGCCGTAGGGTTCCCTCCAAAGGGCCCGGTGATGCAGGTCATCCTTGGGACCATAGAGGTAGGTGTTGAGGCCCCACCCTGGGGCATGGTCGAGCAGGTCGGCCCGGTCCGCTGGGTTCCAAGGAGTGCCATAGAATCCCTCGATGACTCCCGTGAGGAACGTCGTGCCGTTGGTCGTGGACATGGTGGAAAACCGACCAACCACGCTAGGCACTGGTTGTCGACCAAGGCAAGAGAAGGACCGGAGGCGAGGGGCGAGTTGCCCCAGATTGTCTGTCGCGGGCGAGGGCAACATTAGGAGTAGTCCCTAGGGTTATTGTACCAAGAAGGCTGCAACTACGGCCGGAACGGACAAACCGTTGGGCTAGGCAGGGATGGGCCGCATGGTGGGGAGTAGGGTCAAGAGGTCAGGTGTGTGGTGGGAGTAGGGTCAGGTCATCTATCGCAGGTCAGGTGCGGGGCCAGGTCATCTATCCCAGGTCATCTATCCCAGGTCATCTATCCCAGGTCATCTATCCCTAGATTTAGGGATGGGCTGGGCATGGCGCAGGAGGCAATGGCCATGGTGGAGTGGTGGACATGCGAATACCGCGATTCAGGGCGGCTCCCGACGAGGAGGCCGGCTGTTACCACTGCGTCTCCCGTGTCGTGGAGAAGCGTCATGCCTTCGAGGAACGGGAACGGGAGAAATTCCGCGCCCTCCTCCGGGAATACTCCGCCTTCTGCGGGGTGGAGGTCCTCACCTGGTGCATCCTCTCCAACCACTTCCACCTCCTCATCAGGGTCCCCCAGAAGCCCGCCACTCCACCACCCATCGAGGCCTTGATCGAGCGGTTGAGCCATCTCATACCAACTACCCTAATACACCGGTATAATGGTTGCGGAGGAAGCGTTTGCTTGAACCAGGAGCCAGTCGGGAATGAGGGAACGGACGCGGCGTGGGTCCGACCACCAGGTTTGCAGCCATGACACGATACGCTCCCGCTGTTCGGTGAGGCTGGCGAACACCCGGTTACAAAGACTGTCCTTGAGCTGGTCCCATAGCCCTTCCACCGGGTTCAGTTCCGGACTGTAGGGTGGGAGCGTGACGATCCGCACGTTGTCGGGCAGGTCGGCATGTCCGTCGGGAAGATGAAAGCCGGCTCCATCCTGGATGAGAACATGGATGGCGGCCGGGTCACCGACCCCGATCTGCCGGTAGAAACGTCCCAAGTGTGCTTGGTCCACCGTTTCGGCCAGCAGGAACTCGCGCCGGGCCAGCCCGAGGCCGACCGCCCCGTACACATAGCCCCACTGGTACACCTGTTTCATGGCGGCCACCGGCCGGTGGCCGGGCAGTCCCCAGACCCGTCGGGTGAACCCGTGTAGACCGTGACGCATCTCGTCGAGCACCCAAAGCCGTACCGGTCTCTTGGCCGGCAGGTTTAGGGCCTCGAGCCGGACGCACAGTTCCTCACGGAAGAGGGCGGCTTGGGCGGGATTTTGGAGAGTGTGGCGCGGACGCGGCACCCGCAGCCGCGCGCCGGCTTTTCCCAGGCGGTTATAGAGAGAGCCCAGTTTCAGAGTGATGCCGAAGGCCTGGCGCAGATCCGCGTGCATCTGGGGCACCGTGCGCCAGCGTCCTTCCTTGAGGCCCTCTTCCAACGCCTGCCGGACCTCCGGACCCAAGGAGTCAGGCCGGCCGGAGTTGTCGGCACGACCGTCCTTGAGCAGGGCTTCGACACCCCCCTTGCGGTAGGCGTCGAACCAGAGCTGGACGGTGGAACGGGCGCGGCCGACGGCGGCAGCGACCTGATCGAGATCGTTGGCGGAGTCAAAGCCGAGTTGGACGGCCAGAAGCCGTTCGCGACGCGGCCCGGAAGGTTCGGAGCGGAGCAGCTTGGCGACCAGAGGAGCTTGGCCAAGGGCATCCAGGGGCTTTCGTGTTCGAGGCATGGACGAGGCTACAGAGTCCCAAAACCCAGAACCAGCTAAAACTACCGATATTTAAGGTTATTTGGTATCACACTGCAGTTCAGATCCTGAGGAACAACCGTTGCCGGTACATCCAGAGGAGG
>CAZZKQ010000189.1:0-6658 GCA_964654875.1 uncultured Verrucomicrobiota bacterium
TCTCTCAACGCTCGACTTCTTCGGAGGGAAGGGGCGGGCGAGCTGAGAGTTGGGGTGCGAGCTGAGAGTGGAGTTTTGAGAGCTGAGGGTTCAGACAGGAGACACGATGGCCGATGCGGGTGGGGGGACCGGCTGGCGGTGCGGGTTCGCAACGCGTGGCGGGGTTGGATGGGGACCTGAGGGACCAGGTCCCTTGGGGGGCGAGTGGGACCCCATCCCTGCCCATGTATTGACCGGGGCCCCGGGGCTACGTCTCTCAACTTTCGACGCTCAACACGCCACTCCTCTTTCCAGAGCCATGCGAGGGCTTATGGCTGGCGATCGAGGATCGGGAACGGGAACTCGGGTGACGGAATGTGTTCCCGGGTGAGGAGACGCTCTAGGACTGCGACGCGTCGGGGATGCTCGGCTGAAAGATCCCGGGTTTCGTTGGGATCGCGTTCGAGGTCGTACAATTCAGTCCGCACCACCGTCGGCTTGTCCTTCGAATTCAGGTTCTGTCGGATCGCCTTCCATCGCCCCATCCACAGGGCCTGTTGTCCGCCGTAGGCCGGAAACTCGCGGTAGAGGTATGGCCGCTCGGCTTGGCGTCGACCCAGCAGCGTCGGCGCGAAGCTGATCCCGTCGAGTCCTCCCGGGGTTTGTCCCTTCCAACCGACCAACTCCATGAGGGTGGGCAGCCAATCCTCGAATCCGATCCGGCGCCTGCTTTCGGTCCCCGTCCGGATGTGTCCAGGCCAGGACACGATACCCGGGACACGGACGCCGCCCTCGTACAGCGAGCCCTTGCGGCCCCGCAGGCCGGCAGCGGAATCAAAGAAGTCGGTATCGGTTCCTCCGAGACGATCCCAGAGTGGGCCGTTGTCGGAGGTGAAGACCACCACAGTATCCTCCGTGAGTCCCAGCTCCGCGATCAGCGCCAACAGGCGACCCATCTCGCGATCCATCCGCGTGATCATGGCGGCGTAGGCGGCATGTGGGGTTCGGTGTGGCAGATAGGAGTGGTCTCCACGATAGGGGGCCTCCGGGAAGGCACCCTCGTATTCCTTCAACGAGTCCTCCGGCACCTGCAGCGCGAGGTGAGGAATCGTGGTTGGGACGAAGCAAAAGAAGGGGCGTTCCTTGTTCTCCCGGATGAATCGGAGGGCCTGAGCGTGGATGAGATCCGGAGCGTACTCGTTTCCCGCGTAGCCGCGGTAGGATTCCGGGTCTGTGGGGTCGGCATCCTTTGGGAGCTGTTGGTATGGGGAAAAGGCCTTGTTTCTGAGCGGAAGGCGCTGGTCATCATCCCACAGGTGGGTGGGGTAGTGGTTGTGGGCTTGGCGTTGGCAGTTGTACCCGAAGAACCGGTCGAATCCCTGTCGCAAGGGTGCTCCCGGGGAGCCTGGAGCTCCGAGGCCCCATTTGCCGAAGGCACCGGTGGCGTATCCCCGTTCCTGGAAGAGTCGTGCTAGGGTGGTGATTCCAGCGGGAAGGCCGACCTGTCCCTCGGGCTGGACTTCCCGGTTGTCCCGGATCCTGGCATGACCGGGATGTTGGCCGGTCAACAGGACACATCGGGAGGGCGCGCACACGGCGTTGCCGGAGTACAATCGCATCAGGCGCATCCCCTCGCGGGCCAGTTGATCCAGATGAGGCGTCCGGATGTGTTGCTGGCCGAAGCAGCCAAGGTCCCCGTAGCCGAGATCGTCGGCGATGAGGAACAGGATGTTGGGTGGACGCTGGGATGCGGCTTGGATTGTCGGGACGAGGAGCATCCAGAGCAGGTACCAGAGTGTATCGGGGAACCGCATGGGGTGATCGGACAGAGTGATCGGGGTAGGATGTCGGCTGGTGGAAAACCTCGTTGGCTGTTTCTGTAATGACAGATCTCCCCCAGGTGCCGGCCCTTGGAATCGGGAGCCTCAAAACCCTTCTGCCCGACCTTCGGACCGTGGATCCGCGGCTCCAACGAATCCATCCACCCTGCCGATGCCAATCGCCTGTGCGGCACCGATGGAGGGCTCGACGACCACCCGATGACCCCGGCGTCGGAGTTCCTCGATCACGGCGGTGTCGAAACGGGACTCGATACGCAGCTCGTCGGGTTTCCACTGGTGATGGAAGCGGCCTCCCAAGAGGGCAGAGCCGGGGTCGGCCCCGAAATCGAGGGTCCTGAGGATCGCCAGGACGGTCTGGGTGATGATGGTGGGACCGCCGGCGGCACCGATGCTGAGGATCGGCTTCCCCTCCTTGAGCACGAAGGTCGGGCTCATGCTGGAGAGTGGACGTTTTCCTGGGGCGACGGCGTTGGCCTCGGCGCCGACCAGTCCGAAATAGTTGGGGACACCTGGCTGTGCGGCGAAGTCGTCCATATGGTTGTTCAACAGGATTCCGGTTCCCGGGATCACCACCTTGCTCCCGAAACTGGTGTTCAGAGAGGCGGTGCAGGCGACCCAGTTGCCTTCGGCATCGACAGTCGCGAAGTGGGTGGTGTGCCGGTTGGCCTCCTTCCGGAACACGTCGGTGTCCGCCGCCGGAGGTGTACCGGCCGCGGTCACCGGCGTGGCCCGGTCCATCCGGATCCGACGCGACAGATCCCTGGCATAGGCCTTCGAGACCAGCCCCCTCGGCACGGGTGTGAAGTCGGGGTCTCCCAGCCATGTCGCCCGGTCGGCGAATGCGAGCTTCATCGCTTCGGAGACGAGGTGGACGAAGTCGGCGGAGCGATCGCCCAGGGAGTTCACGTCGTGGGGCTCGAGGATGTTGAGGATCTCCACCACGTGGACGCCACCGGAGCTGGGGGGTGGGAAGCTGACGAGGTCGAATCCCCGGTAGCTGCCGCGGACCGGTTCCCGGTCGACGACCTGGTAGCCTGAGAAGTCCTGCTCGTTCAGGAGACCCCCATGGGAACGCATCCAGTCCGCGGTCCGTTTGGCGAAGGCACCCTGGTAGAACCACTCCACCCCGTTCGTTGCGATCGCCCGATAGGAGGCCGCGAGATCGCGCTGGCGGAGCACATCTCCGGCGGCGAAGGGTTGGCCATCGGCGTTCAGGAAGATTGCGCGCGCCTCCGGGGAAGCCGCGAGTTGCCTGTGGGTGTCCTTAAGCCGGTGGGCGTAATGGCGGTCGATGGGGAATCCCATCTCGGCGACCCGGGCGGCTGCCTCGAGGAGGGAGCGCATCGGCATTCGGCCAAAGCGTCGGCTGGCTTGGGCCAACACCGCGAGTTCACCCGGGACACCGACAGCGAGCGCCCCATCCTGGCTGAGCGCGGGATCGGCCTTCCCGTTCCGGAGGAACATGTCGCGGGTCGCCCGTGCGGGTGCGGTTTCGCGGCCATCGAGGGCGAACAGCCGACCGTCCGCGAGCCGGATCAGCATGAAGCAGCCGCCCCCGATTCCAGAGTTGTGGCTGTCGACCACTCCCAGCGTGAGGGCACAGGCGATGGCGGCATCGATGGCATTGCCTCCGCACCGGAGGGCATCCAGACCCGCCCGGGTGGCGATCGGCTGGATCGTGGCCACCATCCCGCGCCGGGCGGATTGGACTGTCTCAGCGGCGACCGCGGAAGAATCCCACCAGAGGAGGGCAATGAGGATCAGGAGATTCCGATTCATGGGATGCCGTGGCGGTTCCCGAGGGGCTGGACGGCTACTTTCCAATGGACCAGAGGTTGGATCGGGTGCGGATCAGGAATCGGCCTTGTGAGATGGCAGGAGAGGCCTGGACCTCCTCGCCGTCGGCGATGGGATTGCGTGAGACGAGACGGAAGTTTCGGGAGGCCTCGAGGACCACGGTCTGGCCGTTGTCGCCCACGAAGTAGATCCGTCCACCCGCCGATACCGGGGAGGCGGAGAAGTTCCCGCCGATCCGCTCCTGCCAGACGATGGCTCCGGTGGTGGCCTCGTAGCAGGTGGCGACCCCGGTGTCGGTCATCGCGAACAGCAGTCCCTCGAGATAGAGGAGGGATGGGACCTTGGGTTCCCCACGCTTCTGTTCCCAGACGAGGTTGGACTGTCGGAGTGCGCCCTCCCCGCCGAGTCGGAAGGCCTTGATGCCCTCCTTGCCGCCCCAGCCCCCGGAACAGAAGGCGAGGCCGTCGCCGAGGACGACCGAGGGGACCTTGCCCTCGCCCGGGACCTCGCTCGTCCAGAGGAGGGACCCGGTCTTTGGGTCAAACCCCTGCAGGACATCGCCGGCTTCGGTGACGATCTGCGGTCGGCCCTTGGGATTCCTCCAGAGCACGGGTGTGCCATGCGAGATGCGGGACCGGCCGCGTCCGGTTCGCCAACGCTCGGCCCCGGTCCGGGCGTCCAGGGCCACGACGTAGGACTTTTCCCAAGGGGTCTGCCAGCCGACCTTCTTGTCGGGACCCTCGCTGCTGGCGTCGCGGGACATGATCACGAGCCCATCGTGGAGCATCAGGGCCGTTCCGAGGCCATGCTGGCTGTAGAAGGGTTGGGAGCGGTTGGTCCAGAGGACCGTCCCGCGGTAGTCGAGAGCGGCGAAGCTGCCGTCCCCAAAGCAGGCGTAGACCCGTTTCCCGTCGGTGGCCGGGGTTGGGGTTGCGTAGGAATTGCGGGTCTCCTTGCGTCGGGGGACCTGGCGGAACACCTCGGTGTTCCAGAGAATCCGTCCGGAGTCCCGATCGAGTGACAACACCCGGCACGATTCGCCGTTGTCGGTGGCGGTGGTCACGAAGACGTGGCGGCCCTGGACGATGGGCGAGGACCAGGACTCACCGGGAATGGGGGTCTTCCAGGCGATCCCCTGGGAGGCCGACCAGGCGGTTGGGATCGAGGTTTCGGAGGAGTGTCCCTGTCCGTCAGGCCCGCGGAATTGGGGCCAGTTCCCGGCATCCACGCGCAGCAGCGCGGCCACGAGGAGAACCAGGGTGGAACGGAGTGGGTTCATGGTGGGAGGATGCAGGTTGTGGGCTGGCACTGAGAAGCCGGGATTGCCGGGATGGGGACCTGAGGGCGGGGGACGAGCTGAGAGTTGAGAGTTGAGAGTTGAGGGTTCAGACAGGCGGTGGGGTGGGCTGGGGCGCTGGAGAGGACCGGCTGGCGGTGCGTGTTCGCAATGTGTGGCGGGTTTAGATGGGGACCTGAGGGACCAGGTCCCGTGGGGACGAGTGGGACCTCCCTTGTATTGACCGGGGCCCCGGGGCTCCTTCCCTCAACTCTCGACGCTCAACACTCAACTCCTCTTTCCCGGCACTTCCTGAATCTGGCCGATGCCTCCATCCATGGGTCCCGGACTTGATTGCAGGGGCTACAGCTGCGTCACTCCGGCATGGCACATCGCGATATTCTGTTTTTGCTGCCTCACGGGTTTCCGGACGGTCCGGGGGTCCCGTACTATTGTCCCGACTGCACACAGATCGCAGGTCTGCTGCGACTCAGTCCTGAGCTGATGTCCCAGGTCGAGATCCGGCACGCCCAGTTCCCCAGGCCCCGGCCGGGGATCGTGGCGCTGGTCGGGGAGGCCCATCAATCGTGCCCTCTGCTGATCCTGGATCCCTCGTCCCCTGCTCCGAGTGGCGGTTGCCAGGTCCATTCCCCTACGGGCCATCGATTCCTGAGCTCCGCTTCTGCGATCGGGACCTACTGGTCGGAACGCTTTGGGACTCCACGGCCGCATTGAAGTTTGGGGAGTGGCCGTCTGGGAAGGATGTGGGTGCGTATGGGGACGGACTGGACTGGGGTGCGAGTTGAGAGTGGAGTGTTGAGAGGTGAGGGTTGAGGCAGGAGCCACGAGGGCCGACGCGGGTTTGGATCCCGGCTGGCGGTACGGGTTCGCAATGGCGCTGCGGGGTTAGATGGGGACCTGAGGGCGGGGGACGAGCTGAGAGTTGAGAGTTGAGAGTTGAGGGTTCAGACAGGAGACACGATGGCCGACGCGGGTGGGGGCCCGGCTGGCGGTGCGAGTTCGCAACGCGTGGCGGATCGAGATGGGGCGAGTGGGACCCCATCCCTACCCATGTATCGACCGGGGCTCCAGGGCTCCGTCTCTCAACTCTCAACTCTCAACACTCCACTCGGCTTCTACGCCTTGGGCTCCAGGAGCCTTCTGAAGGCCTCCAAGGACTCGATGGTCGCGGTCTTGCGAAGCCACGCCTTCAGAACGACGGGATCCGTCTCCTGTTCGAGACGCTCTCCGATGTCGGGCGGGGTGTGCCCGAAGCGTTCCTCAAGCAGGTCCCGAATGGCGTCGCGCAGAGTGAGGAGCTGGCCCTTGGAGAGGCCTTCGGATCGCCCTTCGGCGAGGGCTTCCTTGCGGGCGAGGCGTTCGAGGCTGGTGATGATGGGCATGGTCGTGTGTGGATCACAGTGGCGGAGGCGGTCCCTGAATTCAACGTCGAGCTGCTCAGGCAAGGGATTCATGGCTTCCAGAGTCCGGAATAGCTTTTCAATCTGGTCCTGCGAGAAGCCTTGGCGGATCAGTTCCCGAATCCACCGGACCTTTGCCTGCATCCGTGCGGACGGATCCTTGGCGGTACGCTGGGCTATGCGGTGGGCCAGAACCACCTTGGCGACGGGATTGGTGCTGGCTTCGAGGAACTCGTCGGTGAAGTCGGTGAGCTTGCAGACGTGGTACTGGAACAGGCAGCCCGAGCCTGCGATGCGCAGATCCAGATCGCCCGGGCGGTGGTGGGGATCTGGATCGGCGAGGA
>CAZZKQ010000190.1:0-6637 GCA_964654875.1 uncultured Verrucomicrobiota bacterium
GGATTTCAGGACGTCACCGGAACATTGGCCGAACCATGAACCGTCCTTCCGCAATTCCTCCTCGCACCCGCGGTTTCACCCTGATCGAGCTGCTGGTCGTCATCGCGATCATCGCCATCCTCGCCGGGATGCTTCTACCGGCCCTCGGCAAGGCGAAGACGAAGGCCATCCAGATCAAGTGCCTCAGCAATCTGAAGCAGCTGGGCGTCACGGCGGTCCTCTACGCGGGCGACAACAAGGACCGCTTCCCGGAGATGATCGACCCGGTCTCGAAGACCGGCGGCAACTGGCCCTGGGATCTTCCCGCCTATGTTGCGAACCAGATGACCCAGAACGGAGCCAAACGCCACATCCTCTACTGCCCCGGCTTCGAGAAGCAGGACAACAATGAGCTCTGGAAGTTCACGACCGACTCCGTCAATGAGACGACGGTCAAGGATGTCGGCTTCCGGGTCGTGGGTTACCAGTTCGCGTGGCTCTATTCGCCCCGCGTCCGCACCACCAACATCACCGAATCGCTGAATCCCAAACCGTGGCGGATGAAGGACGGGACCGAATACAATCCCGGGGCCTCCGACCGGGTGATTGTTGCGGATGCCACGTTGTCGCAGGGCATGAACGAGACCGACCGCTCCAAGAACCGCTACACCAAGGTGGATGGCGGCTGGAAGGGCCATCAGGCTCCCCATCTGAACGGCCGACTCCCCAGCGGCGGCAACGTGTTGATGGCGGACGGCCACGGCGAGTGGCGGCGGTTCGACAAGATGCGCGTCCGGACCGATGGCGATCCGACCTTCTGGTGGTGAGGTCAGGAGGGGGCCACCCAGAATCTCCAGTTCCTACGCACTCTCCGCTTCGCCAAGGGACGATGCTTCGTTATCCTCTCTCCCTCTAACGCGTTCATCATTCATCATGAGTCCTTTGATCCAGCGCACTTCCCGCCTCGCCCTCGCCCTCGCCACCCTCTCTGCGGTGGGAGTCGCGGCCCAGTCCCTTCCCGTCACCAACCCCTCGTTCGAGTCGCCCCAGGTCCCCCCGGGGTTCCCGGCCTCGACCTTCGTGGACGGCTGGCAGAAGAACCCGCCACCGCCGCCCGAATGGGGCATCACCCCGGACCAGTGGGATCAGATGGCCGGCATCTTCCCGAACCCGGCGGCCGGTCAGCCTCGGCACATCGTCAACGCCAGCGGCACCCAGGTGGCCTTCGTCTTCGCCGTTCCCGGTGTGGCCCTGACCCAGCTGACGGCCAACACCTTCACCCCCGGAATGGCCTACACCCTCGATGTCGGCCTGCGTGGCGGTGGCGCCCTCACTCCCGGAACCCAGTTCCATGTCGGCCTCTTCTACACCGATGGCGTGTCCCGGACCTCCATCGCCTCCACGGTGGTCAGCGCCACGGATGAGCTGACCACCACCGACACCCTCCGCACGATCTCGGTCGCCCTCGGGACCGTCTCGAAGACCGACGCCTGGTCGGGTCGGCAGATCGGCATCGAACTGAGCGCGCTGTCCCCGAACGGTGCCCAGGGCATCGCCTACTGGGAGGCCGACACCGTCCGGCTCACCGCGGTTCCGGAACCCTCGACGTGGGCCCTCGGCGCCACCGGGCTCCTGGTGCTGGGCGCGGCGGCGATGAATCGGCGACGCCGGTAGGACGTCGGTGCTCCCATGGCCGCGCCGCGCCGTTCCGGAGACCTGCGGGTGGGCTGCATCCTGCTGGGTGTGCTGGCCGCCCTGCCTCTGCCGGCCGTCGACCTCCCGATTCCAAACGGCTCCTTCGAGCTCCCGAAGACCGACTACGTCAACACACGGATCACCTCGTGGCAGGAGGCGGAACAACCTGCCGACTATCCCTCCGGAGGCGGATTCTCGTGGGACCAGCTGTCGGGGGTCTTCCACAACACCCCTGCGGGCGCCAGTGATCATCTGAGCAACCTGGACGGCCAGCAGGCTCTCTACCTGTTTGCCATCCCCGGGGCCGGCATCCTCCAGGATGCCACCACCCGGGATTGGGACGACCCGGAGCCCAGCCACGCGTTCTCGGTCCCCTTCGAACCCGGAAGCCGCTACACCCTGACGGTCGGACTCATGGGGGGCAGCGGGAACATGCTGCCCGGTGTGCCGCTCGAGATCTCGCTCTACCACCGTGGCACCGACGGCACGATCCTCCCGGTCGCCACCCGGCGCGTGGAACATGCTCCGGAGGTGTTCACCGACCGCAACCACTTCGTGGACTTCTCGGTGTCGACCGATCCGGTGCTCCCCACCGACCCCTGGTCCGGAAAACTCATGGGGGTGCGGATCCTCTCGGTCGTCCCGGATTCCCAACGGGGCGGGTACTGGGACATCGACCACATCCGCCTCGCCAGGGAGATCGTGTCGGAGCCACAGGTCGAGGTCCGCACGACCTGGGACGGGAATCCCGCGGTGCTGACCCTCCGCTGGGTGTCCCAGCCGGGATTCACCTATCGGGCGCTCACCTCGACGGATCTGACCCTATGGACGACCGCAGTGGAGGGTCTTCCCGGCACGGGCGAAGAACTCTCCTGGAAACTCCCCACCCAGGACGGTGATCGCAGGTTTGTCAGGATCGAGGCTTTGCGTTAGCAAGAATCGTCCGCGCAGCCGTCACCCCGGCCCCTGGACCCCATGCGCCGCAGCAACCCTGCAACCCAGGGATTCACCCTGATCGAGCTGCTGGTGGTGATCGCCATCATCGCGATCCTCGCCGGGCTCCTCCTGCCCGGTCTGGCCAGAGCGAAGGACTCGGGGCGCCGAGCCGCCTGCACCGCCAATCTGCGTCAGATCGGCATCGCCATCCACGCGTATGCCCAGGACCACAACGGGTGGATGCCCTACGGCCCCCAGGCACCGCCCTTCTCACACCCCTCGGAACTGTATCCCTCCACCGGATCCCCGACGAGTCTCCTGTCGCTCCGCGACGGTCGCCCTGCAGGACTCGGCCTGATGCTGGCGTCGACCCTCGCCCAGACCCCGCGCGTGTTGTTCTGTCCGGGAGCCGACCAACCCACCGACGCCCAGGCCGAACTGATCAAGGTCGGCACCAACCAGGCCCGCGGCAGCTACTACTACCGCCACGGCGGGGTGACGGAGATGTTCTTCACCCCTCCCGCGACACCCCCAAGCCTCAAGCTCGAGGACCCCGGGAACAACCGGAACGGCGTGCCCATCCGAGCCCTCGCCATCGACACCCAGTTCCTGTGCTCGGAGGACGTCGCCGTCTTCAACCTGCGGCCCAAGACCCATCACCGAAGGTCCAACTGCAACGTGCTGTTCACCGACGGTCATGTCGTCGGACGCGCCAACCGGGACCAACGCTTCACCGTCGACGTCCGCTCCAACTCCGAACTCCACGACTCCTTCAACCGCATTCTCCGGGTCTTCGAGGCGGCCGACCTCGAACCCTAGCCCCAGCCACGCTGCGACGGGGAGACTGGATTACACCCGTGAATCCCTCCTTGTCGGCCTTTGCTGGATGCCCTAGGACACACGGTGTTCCCCGCCCCCGGTTGCCATGATCCCTTCCCGCGATGCCTCATGCCGGCGCTGCACCGCCGCCTTCACTCTCATCGAGCTCCTGGTGGTGATTGCCATCATCGCGATCCTGGCCGGACTCCTCCTGCCGGTGCTCGGCAAGGCCAAGGAATCAGCCCGGGCCACCGTCTGCGCCGGCAACCTCCGCCAGATGGGCCTCGGCGCCACGATGTATGCCCACGACTACCGGGGGCGCCTTCCCTCCTTCCGCGACTGGCTGTGCGTGAAGGTCGGTGACCTGAAGACCGGCAAACTCTTTCCCTATGTCGGCGTCAAGGGCTCCTACCTCTGCCCCACCGATTTCGTCGAACTCAGCTCCCGTCGGAAGATCAAGGGCGCTCCGCCTGTGATGAACGGCCACATGGCCAAGCGCGACTTCAGCTTCTCGATGAACTGCGGCCTCTGCCACGCCGAGGAGATGAGCACCTTCCTCGCCCCCCATCAGACCATGCTGTTCATGGAGACCCTGATGGCGACCAACGACTACTTCGGTGAGGTGGGGCCCACCTTTGGGAGCCACACCCTCGCCACCCGCCACAACAACAAGGGCCACTACGCAATGACCGATGGCCACGTCGAACGGGTCAACAGCAAGAAGGCCAAGGAACTGGAGAAGAAGAAGCGGTTCTGGTTCCCCACCGCCAACATGAAGGGTCCCAACGGCATGGACATGGCCGCGGGACTTGTGGACTAGGCGGAACACACCGTCGCGACGTTCACGCGATCCGGATCCAGCCGTCAGGCCGGTGGAAGCAGCTCCGGGATCGGCTGCCCGAACGGAAGGATCGGCTGGGGACGCCCCGAAAAGTCGTTCAGGTTGGCGTTATAGTCGATGTCGAGGTGGTGGTAGACCGTCGCCCAGAGATCGTTCGGGGAGAGGATGCGTTCGACGGGATGTTCCCCCCGGGCATTGGTCGCACCAATGATCTGCCCCGTCCTCATGCCGCCACCCGACACGATCAGGCTCATCGCCTGGGGCCAGTGATCCCGTCCGGGCTGGGTCACGCCCGTCTGGGTGCCCACCTTCTGCTCCAGCCTCGGCGTGCGACCAAACTCCCCGGTCACCACGAGCAACACCTTCTTGTCGAGCCCCCGCTGGTGAAGGTCCTCGATCAACGCGCTGACCGCCTGGTCGTAGACCGGAAACCGCCACCGGGAATCGTCAAAGATGTGGCAGTTCACGGCGTGCGAATCCCAGTTGTAGCAGCAGCCTGTCGGCATCGACGCGCTCGGGAACGGATTCTCCCAGACCATCGTCACGAACGGGCAGCCTGCCTCGACGAGGCGACGCGCCATCAACCCGCGCTGTCCATAGGCGCTCCAGCCATAGCGGTCCCGCACCGACACCGGCTCGGCCGACAGGTCGAACGCCGTCCGCACCGCGTCGCTGGTGAGCATCCCCGCCGCCCGTTGGCTGAACCGGTCCATGGCCGACATCATGCCGCTCGAATCCATGTCCCGACGCAGCCGGTCCAGACCCGACAGCAGATGGAGCCGGTCGCCGAGACGTCCCTCCATGTCGGGGGTGAGACCCAGGTTCTGGACCTTGAACTTCGGGCTGCTCGGATCGCCCACCACCATGAACGGCGTGTTGGCGGAGCCCACCCAGGCGGGTCCGAGGCTGAAGACATCGATCTGGCTCCGTCCGTCATCGACTCCCGCGATGACCGGCGGCAGCGCCCCACGATGCCGTTCCTCGATCATGCGGCTGACAATCGAGGTGACTGCCGGCGCGTCGTTCACGAACTCCGTCGGCGTGGCCGGGATGCGGCCCGTCATGAACCGCTTGTGGGCCCCGCCATGGTCCGCGAAGTCGTGGCAGACGGAGCGGATGATGTTGAACTTGTCCGCGATCTTCGCCTGATGCGGGAACAGCTCACAGATCTGGATTCCGGAGACGTTGGTCCGGATCGGCCGGAAATCGCCCCGGATCTCGATCGGCTGGTCCGGCTTCATGTCGTAGGTATCGACATGGGCCGGACCTCCGGGCAGCCAGATGAAGATCACGGCCTTGTCCCGGAGCGACCGGCCTGCCTCCTGCGCGACGGATCGGAACCGGAGGAAATCGGAGAGGCCGAGCCCCAGAGCGCTGAGGGCGCCGACCTCGAGGAAACTGCGCCGCGAGACCGGTCCCACACACCGGTTCCGTGACGCGTTGGGCTGCCTCGGGGTCATCGTCTCCGACCTTGGTCAGGACCGTCCCGGCTGTGAAGCCTTTTGGTGGAATGGCGGATGAGACCCGCCTCCGGATCACCTCGGGGGCCACCCGGTTTCCAAGCTCACGCCGGGAACGGCGACCCGTCAGCCACTCCTCCCAGCCCATGGGGCGATCAAGCGGGATTCAGGGGACTTGTGACTCCGAGTTCATGGGCGACTTCTTCCACAAGAGCGCGACAGGACGCGAGGATTCCGTATTCGGGCCGGTCCACAACCCGCAGCAACTCCGACCATTCGATCGCAAGGCGGCCACCCAGAGCCATCGCGACGCGTTTTTTCGCCACCGCCCGAGCCTCGTCGTTCACATGAGGGTAGACCGAGACGAGGACGCGCTCGGCGATCAGGTCCTCGGGTTGGATCACCGAGATGGCGCCAAACGGGCATTCGAGCTGTCTCAACGGGGTCCGGGCTGACGACTCCAACGGATTCGGGACGTCGACGAACAGACCGGCCAAACGCCAATTCCTTGGTCCGCCCTTCGCCCCGACGCTCTTCTGCGAACCCTCAAGACCACATAGGCAGGCCGTTTTCAGGCCATTCTTACTCCGCCGGGAGAAGCTGGCGACCCCACGGGGACTCGAACCCCGGTTACTGCCGTGAAAGGGCGGTGTCCTAACCACTAGACGATGGGGTCGTCTTCTGTCTCCGGCGGCGGCGCTGGTGGGTCGGGTGGGACTCGAACCCACGACCAACGGCTTAAAAGGCCGCTGCTCTACCACTGAGCTACCAACCCGCGCTCCGCGCAAGAGGCTGCGCAAAGTACCGGGACACCCTGACCACGCAAGCGTTTTGACCAAGCCATCGCGAAAGCCCAGGGTCTTTCGTTTTGCGGGATCAAGCTGAGAGGATTCTGAAGGCGAGGTTG
>CAZZKQ010000191.1:0-5430 GCA_964654875.1 uncultured Verrucomicrobiota bacterium
GCAGCAGGAGGCCGACACCGAGACCGCCTCCATCGGGCGGTCCCTCGACCGGTTCGAGCTGGAGGTCCTGCTGACCGGTCCACATGACGCCCGGAACGCGATCTTCAGTGTCCAGGCCGGCGCGGGTGGGACGGAGGCCCAGGATTGGGCGGAGATGCTTTCGCGGATGTATGGACGCTGGTTCGACCTCCGCGGCTGGAAGTGGGAGGTCACCGATGCGTTGCCCGGGGATTCCGCGGGACTCAAGAGTGTCACCTTCCGGGTCGAGGGGGAGAACGCCTACGGCTTCTGCAAGGCCGAGCGGGGCGTCCACCGGCTCGTCCGGATCTCGCCGTTCGATTCCAACAAGAGGCGCCACACCAGCTTCGCCAGTGTCGACGTCATCGCCGAGCTGAGCGACATCACGGAGAGCGACATCGTCATCCCGAAGAGCGAGATCCAGCGCGACACCTTCCGGTCCGGCGGCAAGGGCGGCCAGAACGTCAACAAGGTCGAGACCGCGGTCCGTCTCACCCATATCCCCACCGGACTTGTCGCGGCCTCCCAGGCCCAGCGCAGCCAGGCACAGAACGAGGCCACGGCCATGGGCATGCTGATCTCGAAGCTCTACGCCCTGAAGCTCGACCAGGCCAAGGGGGAGATGGAGCGGTTCTACGGAGAGAAGGGCTCGGTCAGCTGGGGCAACCAGATCCGCAGCTACGTCTTCCAGCCCTACCGCATGGTGAAGGACCTCCGCACCGGAGTGCAGACCAGCGATGTCCAGGGCGTCATGGATGGCGACCTCGATGCCTTCGTGAACGGCTGGCTCCGCGCCGGATGTCCGCTCAAGCGGATCCCCGGACTCAAGGACGACGAGGACTGATCCCGAAACCCGAGTCGGTGCCTCCCATGACGATCCTCGACACCATCGTGGTCCAGAAACGGCTTGAAGTCGCCCGGCTTCCTGCGGGACCGGTCGCGGCCCACCAGCTCCGCGAGGCGATCACCCGGCGCGGCGACGGGGTCCGGGACTTCTTCGGTGCATTGGTCCGTCCACGCTCCGGCGACGTCGGGTTGATCGCCGAGGTCAAGAAGGCCTCGCCGAGCCTCGGGGTCATCTGTCCCGACTTCGATCCGGTCCGGATTGCCCGCACCTATGAGGCGGCGGGAGCGAGCTGTCTTTCGGTCCTCACCGACGAGAAGTTCTTCCAAGGATCCCTCGAGTACCTCCGGGAGATCCGTACGGCCGTGGGGCTCCCGCTGCTGCGCAAGGACTTCATCATCGATGAGCGACAGATCCTCGAGGCCATCGAGTGGGGTGCCGATGCCATCCTGCTGATCGTCGCGATCCTGGATGACGTCCAGCTATCCCATTTCCAGGCCCTGGCGGATGCGGCGGGAGTGACCGCACTGGTCGAGGTCCATGACGAGGTGGAGCTGGAGCGTGCCGTGCGGTGTGGGGCGCGGTTGATCGGGGTGAACAACAGGGACCTGAAGACCTTCAAGGTGGATCTCGGCACGACCGAGCGCCTCGCGGCCCGGATCCCGGACCTGATCCAGGGTGCGGGGGAGCGCCTCGCGCATCTGCTCGTGGCCGAGAGCGGCATCCACACCCGGGCGGATGTGGAGCGGCTGCTGCGTTGTGGCGCCCGCGCGATCCTGGTGGGCGAATCGCTGATGAAGTCCGGCGACATCACCGCCCAGGCCGGACGTCTGCTGGGTCGGTGAGGGGCTCCTGCGGCGACGCGGAGGCCCGGAGGATGGGAACGGGTTTGGTCCTATTCCTCGTCCTTGGCCAAGGCCTCGAGGTCTTTTTCGCCCTGGGCCAAGGCCTCTTCCGGGGGGGTCTCACGGAAGATGACTCCCATGAGCGCCGGGAAGAAGGCGTCGACCATGTGGCAGCACCTCAGCAGTCCCACCTCGGCCCGCTTCACGTCCACGGTGTCATCCCGTGAGTCGAGTTCCTGCCGGAACCGGATCTCGCCGTCGCTGAAGTCCATGACGAAGCGCCCCAGCCTCATGTTCCAGTTCACCCGCGTGAGGAAGTCCGAGACGGCGGTGCGGCGGTCCGCCGGGACCGGTACGGGCAACAGGGCGTCGAGACGCAGGAAATCCTTCTCCTCCCCCATCAGGAACGATACCGCCAGCCGGAGATGCTTCAGCGTCATGTGGACGACAATGCCCTCGCCATCCCCGATGGGATGCACGATGAGACCTTCCTGGATGAGGTGATCATTGATGGAGCGGATGGTGGAGTTCATGTCGTGAGGTGAGATTCTCTGTCGAGGATGCCTGCCGGGACGTCAACTCGAACGGCAGGAAGACGGTAGCACAGTCCTGTGACGAAACCTGTCACAGGAACACGGCGGGAACCGGATCGATCGGGTCCGAACACGCTTCCGCGAGGTCACCGTTCCTGCGTCTCCGTCCCGCCGGCCTTGATGACCAGGATGACCTCCTTGGCCTTGCGTCGGACGACCAGAACCACGTCCTTTTCGGTGTCGACCTGCTGGATCGCCGTCCTGAAATCGGCCGGGGATCCGATGCCCTGGTGATTGATCTCGGTGATGATGTCGCCGTCCTTGAGTCCGGCCTTCGCCGCGCGTCCCTCCTCGGGGAGGTCCAGGACCATCGCGCCGCCGTCGAGCCCCTGGTCCTTGGCCTCCGCCTCGCTGAGCGGCTTGAGGACCATGCCAAGGAAGCGCGGTGGACCCGCCTTCTTCCGGGGCTCGCGGTTCGAGGCGAGATCGTCGGGCATCGGCTGGGGCGATACCTTGCTGGTGAAGGTCTTGTCGGCACGGTGGACCTCGAGGGTCAGTTCGGTCCCGGGGGCCTTGCGGGTGACGACGGCCCGGAGTTCCGCGGGGTTCTTCACCGGGCGTCCGTCGACCGAGGTGATGACGTCGTTCGGCTCCAGGGCGGGCTCGGCCTCGCTGGCGGGACCGGAGGGCACGATGCGGGTGATCACGACGCCGTCGGCCAGGCCCGGGACCAGCGTCTGGACCTTCTCGGATTCCCGGAGGGCGGCGATGTTCACCCCAAGCCAGGAACGGACGAAGCGACCCTCCTTGATGAGTCGGGCGCTGATCTCCCGGGCCAGGTTGATCGGGACCGAGAAGCTGATGCCGGAGTTGAGTCCACGGATCATCGAGTTCACCCCGATGACCTCGCCCTCGATGTTCACCAGAGGGCCGCCCGAGTTGCCCGGGTTGATGCTGGCGTCGGTCTGGATGAAGTCCTGGTCCATCAGCCCGCCTCCCATGCCCAGCGGCACCACCGAGTTGCGGCCCTTGGCGCTGATGTGGCCGAAGGTCACGGTGTAGTCGAGGCGGAACGGGGCGCCGATCGCGATGGCGAACTCGCCGACCCGGACCTTGTCGGAATCGCCCAGCCGGGCCTTCGGGAGGTCGGTGGGCGGATTCCTGAGCTGGAGGACGGCCAGGTCCGACTGCTCATCCGTGCCCTTGACCTCGGCGTCGAACTGACGGCCGTCGCGGAGGCGGACGCGGATCCGTTCGGCCTGCTCGACCACATGGTGGTTGGTGAGGATGCGGCCCTCGGAGTCCATGATGATGCCGGAACCCTGGCCGTTGTATTCCGGCGGCTCCTGTGACGTGGAGCCGCGATCGCGTTTCCGGAAGCGTTCCGGGACGAAGTTGAACCACGGATGATCCGGCGGGACGGCCATCTCATCCTCCTCGCGCTGGGCGACGTCGATCACCACCACCGCCGGCGAGACCTCCTCGGCGACCTCGATGAAGGCCTCGTTGAGGATCCGGGCGAGTTCCCTGGCCTTGCTGGTCGGCCTGGGGGCGTCCTCCCCGAAGCAGGCGAGGGAACCCGCCATGATCAGCGACACCATCGACATCCGGGAGAGATTCATGGCGAGAGGTTACGGCCGCGTCCCCATCGTGCAACCGCGGAGGGTCCGCGGAGGGCCCGGGTCTCCTCCCGCCAACTTGCGGTTCCCGCCGATTGACCCCCGGGTGGGCGGACCGATAGCTTGCAGGCCATGCTTCCCGTGATCGAACAGCTCCTCGTCCTGCAGGATCGTGACCGCCATCGCCTCCGGCTGCAGGGGGAGCTGTCGGCGATCCCGCAGCAGCGGAAGTATCTCGAGACCAAGCTCGCCCAGGCCGCCGCCGCCGCCGAGCAGCGCAAGCAGCGGCTCATGCACCTCGAGAGCGAACGCAAGCGCCTCGAGCTCGAGGTGAAGACCAAGGAGGACTTCATCCGGAAGATCGAGACCCAGCAGGGAACCACCAAGAACAACGACGAGTACAAGCGCTGCACCCACCAGATCGAGACCACCCGGACCGAGATCAGTGCGATCGAGGACCAGCAGCTGGTGCTCATGGAACAGACCGAGGCGGCGGCGAAGGAGCTTGCCGAGGCCGACAAGGTCGCGGCCGAGGAGAAGGCCCTGATCCAGAAGCAGGTCGCCGACATGAACGCCCGCGAGGGCAACCTGAAGGTGGATCTGGAACGCGTCCTGGCCGACCACGCGAAGCTGGCCGCCGGAGTCGACCCCGGAATCCTCGCCCGCTACAGCCGCCTCATCGACAAGCGGGGCGACAACGTTGTGGTCGGCGTGGCCGGCGTCAGCTGTGGCGGATGCCACATGAAGCTGCCGCAGCAGGTCTTCGTGGAGGCCAAGGCCCAGAAGGATCTCGTCTACTGCCCCAACTGCACCCGGATCCTCTTCTACACCCGGGACATGGAGCCCTGAAGGTGTCGCTGCACGCCATCGGCCCAGACTGGGTGCGGGGTCGTTAGGAATGGGGGCCGCGCCTCGACTTCTTGAGGCGTTTGTAGCTTCGACACAGGGGTTACCAGGAAAGATTCCGTCCGATCCCGAATCCGACCAGCACTCCGCCCATCACCGCGAGGCCCACCGGATGGGTGGAGGGGTCGTTCCACCAGAGACCGGTCCAGCCGCCGCGGAGTCCGCGCAGCGTCCACCAGGTGAGGAACGGGAGCGCGGACACCACCAGTGGGTTCAGCTGCCAGGCCCGACGGATCTCGCCCGTGAGCAGGGCATGCACCGCCCGGGTCCCCCCGCAGCCGGGACACCGCAATCCGGTCATCTCCCGGAGCCAGCACCGGGGGAACACGAGTTGCCCCGCTGGCTCGACAACGGCCAGAAACGCCAGAATCCCGAGTCCGAGGAGTCCCAGGATCACGGTGAGGGTGCGGTTTGGGGTCAGGCCCTCGGCGACTGGGGGAGCGGGGATCTGGGAAGGGGCCGACACGTCAGCGGAACGACTGCTTCACCTCGGGGCGATTGAGCATGAGCAGGGCCCAGACGCCGAAGGGGATCGAGACGCAGCAGCAGCATTGGCAGGGGATCAGGGCGAAGGTTGCCGCCGCGAGGGCCAGGTTCCGGTTCTCCAGCCGCCGCATCGCGAGTGCCCCAGCAATCATGACCCCGTTGATCACCACGCCGGCGAG
>CAZZKQ010000191.1:5530-6636 GCA_964654875.1 uncultured Verrucomicrobiota bacterium
TGATGTCGCGGGTTGGGACAGCAGTGCAGCGGCGAATTCCGGGAACTGGTCCAGCGGACGCCAGGCCGGGTCGCCCTCCTTGCGGGCCATCGAGAACCGGTTGAGACGGTTCTCCGCGATCCATTCCCGGAGCTGTCCCTCCGAGATCGGGCCGTATTCCTTGAGGTCGGATCCTTGGACGCGATACATGGCGATCAGGTTGGGCTCTGGAATCGGGCCGGGACTCAGTGTCCCTCGTGGGCCGGGTCCCGATACCGGTAGAGCATGGCGACGATGAGGAACGCGCCGGAGACGCCGAAGGTGAACAGGGCGTACATGAGGAACCGACCCGGGGTCACCGAGGCGTCATGGCTCCCGGCCCCGCCCAGCTTCGTGATGAGGGCCACCAGTCCGTTGCCGGCCGCCACGGTCAGGAGCCAGAAGCTCATGATGATGCTCTTCATGCTCTTGGCCGCCTGGGTGTAGGCGAACTCCAGGCCCGTGGTCGACACCAGCACCTCCGCGGTCGTGATGATCACGTAAGGCACGGACTGCCACAGGACACTGAGCTTTTCGCCACCCTCGATCCGCTGCTGGATCCAGGCCACCACGAGATAGGAGGTCGCGGCGATGATCATGCCCAGTCCGATCCGGCGGAGGGGTGTGATGAGGCGTCCGCACAGCGGGTACACGATCCCGGTCAGGAGCGGGACCAGGAGCATGACCAGCAGCGGGTTGAGCGACTGCATCTCCTCGCCACCGATGGAATAGCTCGGGGTCAGCTGGACCGGGGTCATGCGTTCGGCCTGGAGGATCCAGGTCGACGAGTGCTGATCAAACATCGCCCAGAAGGGCGGGATGAGGGCGAAGATGCTGAGGACAGGCAGGACCGATGCAGCGGCGCTGATCTCGTCGGCCGAGAAGCGTCCGCGGGCGCCCTCCCAGAATCCGCGTCCGGGCTGGCGGTGGCTCAACGCCTCCCACAGCACGGGGAAGAACCCGGCCGACCGGGTCTCGGAGGCCGGAGGGACCTTGATGTAGCGATGGCGGCCGGACCAGAAGATGAGGGTGGCGATGCCCATCAGGACGCCGGGGATCCCGAAGGCCCACCCATAGCCATGGTGTTT
>CAZZKQ010000192.1:0-6634 GCA_964654875.1 uncultured Verrucomicrobiota bacterium
ACGATCCCCAGTCGGATCCCGATCACCTGGTACGACGGCAACCAGCGTCCGCCCGCCGAGATCCGGGCCCTGCTGGCCGGGAAGGATCTTCCCGACCAGGGATCGATCCTCATCGGCACCGACGGCGTGATGGTCATCCCGCATGTTGCCATGCCGATCGTTCTGAAGGGTGGCAAGGTGGTGACCGACGGGCTCCCGGTCGTGGAGGGCGTCGACCACTGGCACCAGTTCATCGATGCGGTCCGTGGCGAGGCCAAGACCTCGACGCCGTTCTCCTATTCCGGCCCCCTCACCGAATCCATCCTGCTGGGTGGCGTCGCGACGCGGTTCCCGAACGCCACGCTGGACTGGGATGCCAAGCGGCTCCGGTTCACGAATTTGCCGGACGCGAACCAGTGGGTGCGCCGCTCCTATCGCGAGGGCTGGAACGTGCCCGCGATCTGAGCGGGGTGTCGTCATGATCTCGGACTTCCGGGACTGGATTGCCGCCACCCGATGGAAGTCCCTCGGGGCAGTCCTCGGATTCGCCCTCGGCCTCGTGTCGGCCCAGTCCGCCGAGGCGGTGCGGTTCTCCCGCGACGTCCTGCCGATCCTCGCGGACCACTGCTTCGCCTGCCATGGACCGGATGCGGCGGCCCGAAAGGGCGGCCTGCGGCTGGATGTCCGCGAGGGGGCGCTGGGTCCGGGCAAGAGCGGCAAAGTGGCGATCGTCCCGGGCGACCCGAAGGCCAGCGAGGTGATCCGACGGGTCCTCACCGCGGACGCGGACGATGTCATGCCGCCGCCGGAGGCGCACCGTCCGGTGTCGCAGGACCAGATTGCGACCTTGAGCCGGTGGATCGCCGAGGGGGCTCCGTGGGGACGGCACTGGGCGTATGAGCCGCCGCAGCGGCCCGCCCCGCCGTCCGTTCCGGGCGTCTCAAACCCGATCGACGCCTTCGTGCGGAGTCGGTTGGCGCGGGAGGGTCTGGAGCCCGCCCCGGAGGCGTCGCGGGAGACACTGTTGCGTCGGCTCTCCTTTGATCTGACCGGGCTGCCCCCGACGCCCGACGAGATCCGGGTATTTGTCGAGGACACCCAACCTGGGGCGTATGAGCGCCAGGTCGACCGCTTGCTGGCGTCGCCACGCCATGGCGAACGGCTGGCGTGGGACTGGCTCGAGGCGGCGCGGTATGCCGACTCCAACGGTTATCAGGGGGATGGCGAGCGGACGATGTGGCCGTGGCGCGACTGGGTGGTCCGGGAATTCAACGCCAACCGCCCCTTCGACGACTTCACCACGTGGCAGCTGGCGGGGGATCTCCTCCCGTCCCCGGCACCCGAGCAGCGCCTCGCCACCGGATTCGTCCGCAACCACATGATCAACGGGGAAGGGGGACGCATCCCGGAGGAGAACCGGATCGACTACCTGTTCGACCAGACCGAGACCGTCGCCACGGTCTGGCTCGGGGCCACCTTCAACTGCACGCGCTGTCACGACCACAAATATGATCCGTTCACCCAGCAGGACTATTTCAGTCTGCTCGCCTTCTTCGATCGCACGGCGGTCGACGGCGGCGGTGGGGATCCGCAGGCACGTCCGAACCTGGAATGGCCCTCCGAGACCCAGAAGGAGCGACGCCAGTGGCTCGAGGCCGAGCTGAAGGCGGCCGCCGCCACGGTGCGGACCCTTGAGTCGGTCAAGTTCCCCCGGCCGGCCGGGAAGCCTGCGGTGGAGGCGCCCGGCGTCCGGGATCTGCCCAAGGAGATCCAGGACGCCCTCGCGCAGGATCCCGAGCAGCGGGATGGGGGGCGACTGAACCCGCTGGCCGCCCACTGGAGGACGAACGATGCGCCGTACGCCGGAGCGCTGGAGCGTCAGAAGCGTCTCCGGGACGAGCGGGACGGTCTGAACCGGTCCATCCCGCGGGTGATGGTGATGGAGGACCAGGAGAAGTTCCGGGACACCTTCGTGCTGGCTCGGGGCAACTACGAGCGGCCTGGAGCCCGGGTTGTCGCGGCCGTACCGAAGGGGCTCTCGACCCCGCCGGCCGGGTCTCCGACCAACCGGCTGGGTCTCGCCCAATGGATCCTGTCCCCCGGGCATCCCCTCACCGCACGGGTGGCGGTCAACCGGTCCTGGCAGCTCTTCTTCGGCCTCGGCCTCGTGAAGACCTCCGAGGATTTCGGTCTCCAGGGGGAACGCCCCAGTCATCCGGAGCTCCTCGACTGGCTCGCGGTCGAGTTCCGCGACTCCGGCTGGGATCTCAAGCACCTCCATCGGCTCATCGTCACCAGCGCCACCTACCGTCAGTCGTCGCGCACACCTCCCGAGGTCCGGGAACGGGATCCGGAGAACCGGCTCCTGGCCCGGGGGCCACGGCTTCGGATGCCGTCGTGGATGATCCGCGACGCCGCCCTGTTCCATGCCGGACTTCTGGTGGAGGACATCGGCGGTCCGCCGGTGAAGCCCTATCAGCCGCCCGGGATCTGGGAGGAGGCCACATTCGGGACCAAGCGCTATGAGCAGGACCATGGCGCGTCGCTCTACCGTCGGAGCCTGTACGTGTTCTGGCGCCGGATTGTCGGACCGACCCTGTTCTTCGATGTCGCAAGCCGTCAGACCTGCACGGTCCGCACCCCACGCACGAATGTCCCGCTCCACGCGCTGCTGACCCTCAACGATGTCACCTACGTCGAGGCCGCCCGCGCCCTGGCCGCGCGGGTGGCCGGGGCTGCCGACACCGACCCCGAGCGTCTCCGCTGGCTCTACCGGGAGGTGGTCGGACGTCTTCCTGACGCCGAGGAAGAGGGGCGCTTGCTGGGATCCCTCCACGGGTACCGACAGCGCTTCGCGACCGAGCCGGAACGCGCCCGGGAGCTGATCGAGGTCGGGGAGATCCGGATTCCCACGGATCTGGATCCGGCCGCGTTGGCGGCATGGACGGTGGTGTGCAGCACGGTGCTGAATCTCGATGAGGCCCTGAATGTCGAATGAACCGATGAACCCCTTGGATGAGAGCCATCTGCTGCTGAACCGGAGGACCTTCCTCGGGCGTGGAGCCACGGCCCTCGGCACCGGGGCGCTGGCATCGCTGCTGGGACGGGGCGGGGCCACGGCCGCGGCGTCGGGCGTCGGGCTCCAGGGCCTACCGGGGTATCCACCGAAGCCGCCCCGGGCCAAGCACGTCATCTATCTCTTCCAGAACGGGGCCCCGACGCATGTCGACCTCTTCGACTACAAGCCGAAGCTCCGTGAGCTGCACGGGAAGTCCGTCCCCGACGGCTACGTCGCGGGCAAGCGGTTCAGCACGATGACCGGCAAGGCGGACGGCAAGCTGCTGCTGGCGCCGGTCGAGCCTTTCCATCAGCGTGGACAGAGCGGCGCCTGGGTGAGCGAGTTCCTGCCGTATACCGCCCAGGTGGCCGATCGATTGTGCTTCGTGAAGGGCATGCACACCGATGCCGTGAACCACGCGCCGGCGATCTCGCTCATGCTGAGCGGTGCCCAGATCCCGGGACGTCCCACGCTCGGGGCGTGGCTCACCTACGGGTTGGGATGCGAGACGGAGAACCTGCCGGCGTTCGTGGTCATGACCTCGGTCAGCAAGGGCACCACCTGTGGACAGATCTTCTACGATTTCTATTGGGGCTCCGGATTCCTGCCCTCGCGCTACCAGGGCGTGAAGTTCCGCGGCAACGGAGATCCGGTCCTCTACCTGAGCAATCCCTCGGGACTCGATCCTTCCCTGCGCCGTGCGATGCTCGACGACCTGGCGGTGCTCAACGAGCGGAAGCTCCGGGAGCACGGCGATCCCGAGATCGCCACCCGCATCGCCCAGTACGAGATGGCGTTCCGGATGCAGACCAGCGTGCCGGAGCTGACCGATCTGTCGAAGGAACCCGAAAGCGTGCTCTCGCTCTACGGGCCGAGCGTCCGGGAGCAGGGGACGTTCGCGTACAACTGTCTCATGGCCCGACGCCTCATCGAACGGGGTGTCCGATGTGTCCAGGTGATGCATGCCGGTTGGGATCAGCATCGGAGTCTCACGACCGAGCTGTACACCCAGTGCCGCGACACCGACCAGCCGTCGGCCGGACTCGTGCTCGATCTGCAGCAGCGTGGCCTGTTGGACGACACGCTCGTGATCTGGGGCGGGGAGTTCGGTCGGACGCCGTTCATCCAGGGTGCCCTCGACGACCGCAAGAACTGGGGTCGGGACCATCATCCCTACGCCTACACGAGCTGGATGGCGGGGGGCGGGGTGAAGGCGGGGTTGAGCCATGGGGAGACGGATGATCTGGGGATGAACGTCGTGAACGATGGGGTCCATGTGCACGATCTGCAGGCGACGATCCTGCATCTCATGGGCATCGACCACGAACGGCTGACCTTCCGGTTCCAGGGTCGTGACTTCCGTCTGACCGACGTCCACGGCCGTGTCGTCTCCGAGATCCTGTCGTGATCGTGTGAGTCCCCCTTCACCGACGTCGTAGGGCCTCGAGCACGGCGCTGTTGTCCTGGTCACCGAGTCCCAGCCGCTCTGCGTGCTCCATCAGGTGGCGGTGGGCATCGGCCAGCGGCAGCGTGAGTCCCGCCCCGCTGGCGGCGTCGAGGATGAGTCGGACATCCTTCAGATGCTGGGACAGCCGGGCCTGGAGCGTGTAGTCCCTGGACACCATCTTCTCACCCTTCACGTCCATCGCACGGGAGTACGCATTGCAGTTCTTCAGCCCCTCGAGGGCCGCTGCGGGATCCACCCCCAGCGCCTCCGCGAACGCCAAACCCTCCGCCAACGCCGCGCGGTTCAGTCCCAGCACGAGGTTTGTGATCAGCTTCATCCGGGCCGCACTCCCGCACTGGCCCACATGCAGCGCCCGACGGCCCAGGATCGACCACAGGTCGGCGCACGACTCGAAGGTTGCCCGGTCTCCACCCACAAAGAGCGTCACGTCGCCCCGTCGAGTCTGCTCGCTCGATCCAGAAATCGGGGCGTCGAGGTATTGGAGGCCACGATCGGCACACCTCGATCCCAGAGCGGCCGTCGACTCCGGATCGCCCGTGGTTGTGTCGAGGATCACCCGTCCGGCGGGGGCCCCCGGAAGCAGGGGATCCAGAACGGCCTCCACCGCGGCACTGTCATAGAGGCTCACGAGGACCCGTCGACAGTCGATGAGCGGGTTGTCGCTCCAGCGTGCCCCGAGGGCGATGAGCGGATCGGCCTTCGATCGGGTCCGGTTCCAGACCATCACCGGATGACCGTGTTCCAGCAGCCGCTCCGCCAGGGCGGTTCCCATCAGTCCGAGGCCGATCAGTCCGATGGGTTCGTGGGGCATGACTGCGGTCTCCGCGGATCGGCTAGGCCGACCCCTTCTTGATCGCCTTCAGCCGCTCGGCCTCCGGCTTCACCCGGTAGTGGTCGTCGAGCGGGTAGCAGCCCGAGATCAGACCGTTGCGCGGCGCAGTGGTGCAGTCGCTGAAGGTCCGACACAGCAGCCGCGGCGTCAGGACCCCCTGGCGGGTGGCGTCGGACAGGATGCCCGGGTAGCTGAGCGTCATGCGTCCGAGGCCGACGACATCGGTCCAACCCAGTCGGATCACGGCCTGCGCCACGTGGGGCAGGTATTCCTGGAGATAGCTGTACGCGGTGCCGACCACTGCGGTGCCGCGTCCGGCGAGGTGGGCCTTCACCCGGCGTACGACATCCAGCTGGCGGGCCACGTCGATCAGCGGGTCGTGCGCCGGCTGGTAGCCGTCGGACGGCGGATACGCGGCGGGACGCTGGATGTGCGGATTGTAGTAGGGCGATCCTGCGGTGAGGTTGAGCAGACGGATCCCGAGGTCCACGCAGAGGTCGGCGAACCGGAAGGTCTCGGTCAGGTCGTGTGTCACCGGATTGTGCGGATCGACCCCGAATCCGAATCGATACGGAAGATGCGCCGAGTAGTCTTCCGGGATTCCGGGGCCCGGCTTGCCGGGCTGCGACAGGGCGGGATCCGGACGGAACGGGACGAAGTCGAAGGCGCTCAGGCGGACGGCGATGTCGATCGGGTCCCCGTCGGCCCGGATGCCCTCCACGATCTCGCGGAGGATCCGGGTGCGGTTCTCGAAGCTCCCGCCGTAGGGACCCGGGCGGGTGTGGGCTCCGAGGAACTCGTGGAGCAGATAGCCATGGCAATGCTTGAGGTCGACGAAGTCGGCCCCGACCTCCTGTGCGAGGCGCGCCGCCCGGACGTAGCAGCGGATCAGCTCCCGGACCTCGTCGTCCGTCAGCACCTGGGCGTCGGAGTCCACCTGGAACCGGCCATCCAGCAGGGGATGACGGAACGCCACGCGCGGCTCGAAGCGCTTCTTGTCGTTCGGACGGCAGAAGCGTCCCGAGTGGGTCAGCTGGAACCCGACCACGAGGTCGTCCGTGGTGCCATGGTGCTCCCGGTGGGCATCCCGAAGGATGCCGAGGAGTTCGCGGAGTCCGTCGCGGTTGGACTCCTGGAGGATGAGCTGGTTTGGGTTGGCCCGACCGTCGGGACGGACCGCCATGGCCTCGCAGCCGAAGATCAGCTTCGCCCCGCTTTCTCCGAACCGACGCCAGCGGCGCCGCATGTCATCGGTGACCCCGCCGTCCGTGGTGCCGTCCCAGCCCTCCATCGGATG
>CAZZKQ010000193.1:0-6633 GCA_964654875.1 uncultured Verrucomicrobiota bacterium
CTCCTGACCGCCGGGGTCCCCCGACGCGAGGCCCTCCATCGAGCCGGAGAGCTGCTCGATCGGCTTGGATTGGGAAGCCGTCTGGGAGCCCATCCCCGCGAGCTGTCGGGCGGACAGCAGCAGCGGGTCGCCCTCGCCCGGGCACTGATCCACGAACCCAGACTCATCATCTGCGACGAACCGACGGCCGCCCTCGACCACGCCTCGGGCGAATCCGTGATGTCCCTCCTCGCCACCGCGGCGGTCCATCCGGACCGCGCCGTGATCGTCGTGACCCACGACACCCGGGTGTACCATTTCGCGGATGCGATCGCCCACATGGACGACGGCCGGATCGTTTCGTGGGAAGGCCCGGGATCCCGGAAGCCATCGGAACACCGGAACCCCTCTGCATGAAGCATCATCTCCTGACCGCACTGGCCACCCTCGCGGGGCTCTTCGCCGCCTGGTCTATCGCCCGGACGCAGCCCCAGCGCGCGCTGAGGGATCCGGTCGTCCCCCCCGCCCAACCTGCGTTCGAGCGGACCGTGGCCGCCGTGGGGCTGATCGAGCCCTCCTCCGAGATCATCACCGTGGGATCCCCACATCCGGGTCTGGTGACGTCCGTGATGGCCAAGGCAGGCCAGGAGATCCGATCGGGCGATCCCTTGTTCCAGCTCGACGACCGACACCTCCGCGCGGCGGTGCGCCTCCAGCAGTCCCAGGTCGACACGGCGAAGGCCCGCGTCGAGACCGCACGCGCCCAGCTCGAGGACCTGTCGGACCAGCTTGCCCGTGCCGAGAAGCTCGAGAGCCAGACCGTGGTCAGCACCGAGGAGGCTACCCGCAAGCGCTTTGCCGCGCGCCTTGCCAAGGCGCGTGTGACCGAGGCGGAGGCGGAACGGGATGCGGCGGTGGCCTCACTCCATTCGGTCGAGACTGAGCTGGAGCGCAGCGTGGTCCGATCTCCGATCGACGGCACCGTGCTGCAGGTGAAGATCAAGCCGGGCGAATCCATCGCAACAGGGGCCGCGCCGGGTCCGCTGATGCTTCTGGGGCGACTCGACCCGCTGCACGTGCGGGTGGACATCGACGAGCACGAGGGCGCGAGGGTGGCCACGGGGGCCCCGGCGACAGGGCATGTTCGTGGGCATCCGCAGGACAGCATCCCGCTCCGGTTCGTCCGCATGGAACCCCTGGTGATTCCCAAGAAATCCCTGACAGGCGACGCCGGGGAGCGGGTCGACACCCGGGTGCTCCAGGCGATCTATCGGATTTAACCCGGGCGCACGAACCTGTTCCCCGGACAACAGCTCGACGTGTTCATCGAGGCCCGATAGACCGCAACACGCGGCATCACCGCAGGGCACGCTGCATCCGGACCCGGACGCGCTCCGATCCGAGCACCTCGAGCAGGTGGTACAGGCTGGGACCGACGAGGCGACCCGTGCAGGCCACCCGACACGGCTGGACGAGCGCTCCGGCCTTCACGCCGAGCTGGGTCGCGAGCTGCTTCAGCGCTGCCTCGAGACCGGCCGCCGAGAAGTGGGTGACGGCACCGAAGGCCCCCACCAATGCCTCCAACAGAGGCTTCGCCGTCGGCGTCAACGCCTTGGCCTGCGCTTCGGGCTCGTACACAACGGCATCGTCCGCGACGAAGTAGAAGTCGGTCCACGACGGCAGTTCCCGGAACAGCTTCCCCTTCTCCTGCACCGTCAGGAGCGCGGCGCGGACATACTGGGTCGGGAAGGTGTCGACGGGCATGCCAGCCTTGCGCAGATACGGCACGGCTGCCGCGAGGAAGGCCTCCGGGGCCAGTCGGCGCGTGTGCTCGAAGTGGAGCGCCTCCAGCTTCTTGACGTCGAAACGCGCCGCACTGCGGTTCACCCGGTCGAGATCGAACCGCGAGATGAGCTCGGCGACCGACAGGAACTCCTGGCCGTCGGCCGGGCTCCACCCGAGAAGGGACAGGTAGTTCAGGACCGCCTCGGGCAGGAAACCGTCCTCCTGGTAGTTCGTCACCACCGCACCCCGGTCACGCTTGCTCATCTTGGTGCCGTCCTCGTTGAGGATCAGCGGCATGTGTCCGTACCGGGGTGGTTCGACCCCGAAGGCCTGGAACAGTGCCAGATGCTTCGCCGTGTTGCTGATGTGGTCCTCCCCGCGGATGACATGCGTCACCCCCATCTCCAGGTCATCCACCACGTTGACGAAGTGGAAGACAGGCTGCCCATCGCTGCGCCACAACACCCAGTCTGGATCGGCCTGCTCGCGATCCGTCAGCGGACGGACGATGTCGCCCACGATGAGGTCGGGGATCGTGATCGGATCGCGGGTCATCCGGAAGTACACCGCCCCGTCCCGGTCATAGGCCAGGCCTCGGTCCCGGAGTTCCTGAAGTCGACGCCGATAGATCTCGCCTCGCCGGCTCTGGAAGTAGGGCCCCCGGTCTCCGCGACTGGGTCCGTCCGGATCGCTGGTCTGCGGTCCCTCGTCCCAATCCAGTCCGAGCCAGCGAAGCCCCTCCACGATCACGTCGACCGCCGCCTGGGTGTTGCGGGCCGTGTCGGTGTCCTCCACCCGGAGGATGAACTGTCCCCCGTGATGCCGGGCATAGAGCCAGTTGAAGAGGGCTGTCCGGGCGCCTCCGATATGGAGGTAGCCGGTGGGGGACGGGGCGAAGCGGACGCGGACGGGCGACGACATGTCGGCGAAGGTACGGAGGGAGGCCCCTGAGACAAGAGCGCACCCTCAGACTGCCCGGCGCGGGAAGGCGCGGAAACTCTCCACGGTCAGGGTCGCTCGACCCGGACTTCGGCATTGTAGTCCGGGACGCCGGAGTTCGGATCCACGATCCCCCGGGGCAGGATGACGTTCCCCTCGGGCCAGTGGACCTGGAGGTTGCCGGGGGCAATGGGCGCCGGGAAGACGGTCCCCGTGTACCGTCCCGTGCCATTGACCAGCACGATGCGCTCCCCATCCACCAACCCCATCGATCGGACATCCTCCGGGTGCATGAAGATGGCGTCGCGCGGCGCGCCGGTCAGGGGATCCACCTCGGCATAGATCAGCGTGTTGAACTGCTTGCCGCGTCGGGTGGACACCATGAAACGGCGGCCTCCTTCGAGCGCGGCTTCCGAGGCCGCTGGCCGACCACACGGGTGCGGGGGAATCCCGATGACCTTGAAGTGGGCCTTGCCGTCGGGCGTCGCAAATTTCCCGTCATCACACAGCCGCTCCCCGCCCCACTGGATGGCATCACCGGTTTCCGACAGCGTCTCACAACCCTTGTAGAACGGCACCACACGGGCGATTTCCTGTCGTATGGCCGGTCCCGTCTCGCAGCGGAGCAGATGGGCCCGCTCAGGCCAGGCCGCGGCGGCGAGGTCCCGAAGGATCCTCCACTCGGCCTTGGCCTCCCCAACCTGGCGCGGGATTTCTGGGGAGAACGCCACACGCCGCTCGGTGGTGGTCTCGATGCCACCGCCGTCCTGTTCATAGCGGGTCTTGGCCGGCAGCAACAGCACCTCCTCCCCCGCCTCGATGAACATCTGGTCGGTCAGGATGATGTCCTGATGCACCCGGACCGGCACCCGCCGCAACGCGGCCGCCACGACATCCGGTTCCGGCAGGGTCCTCAGGAAATTCCCACCCACGCAGTACAGGACATCGAGGTCGCCACGACCGGCGGCATCGACCATCTCGACCGAGTTGATGCCCGGCTTGTCGGGGATCGGAAACCCATACATCTCCGCGAGCGCGGCGGCGTTCTCCGGCGTGACCGGCTTGCCTCCGGGGAATGCCGTGGAGTAGCAGCCCATCTCGGCACCGCCCTGCACGGAGCTGTGGCCCCGGATCGGAACAAGGCCGTTCTTTGGGCGTCCCACATAGCCCCGCGCCAACCCGAGATTCAGGACCATCGAGACCGCATCGCCACCATAGGCATGCTGGGTGATGCCCATGCTCCAGACGAACACCGCGTTCTTCGCTTTGTGGAGGATCTCGGCGAATTCCTCGACCATGGCCAGGGAGAGGCCCGAGGCGGCCACCAGTTCCGCCAGGTCGAGCTCCTCGCACCGTCTCTGGAGGTCTTCCCACTCCGAGGTGTGGCGCTCGATGAACTCCCGGTGGATCCATCCCTTCCTGATGAGCACCTTGAGCACCGCGTAGATGAACGGGATGTCGCCGCCCTGCGTGACCGGGAACCACCAGTCCGCGATGTCGGTTCCAAACAAGGCACTCTGGGCGCTGCTCGGGACCCAGTAGCGGCGCATGCCGGGCTCGAGGTAGGGATTCACGAGGGCGACCTTGGTCCCCAGCTGCTTCGCCTCGTGGAGATATTTGGTTGTCACCGGCTGGTCGTTGGCCGGATTCGCCCCGAAGAAGACGATCAGATCCGTCCCGTACCAGTCCTTGTAGCTGCACGTGCTCGCCGCATAGCCGAGCGCATGCTTCATGGCGCCCGTGCTGGGCGCGTGGCAGAGCCGCGCGGCGTTGTCGACATGGTTGGTGCCCAGGAACCGGGCCACCTTCTGGGACACGTAGTAGACCTCGTTGGTCACCCCCCGCGCCGTGATGAAGAACGCCAACCGATCCGGCTGGGTCCTTCGGAGGCGGGGCCCGAGCCGCCGGTGGACCTCATCCCAGGAGATGCGGCGGAACCCGCGTTGCCCGGTTTCGCGAAGCATCGGATAGGCAAGACGGCCCAGCTGGCGCAGCTCCTCGTTCGATTTTCCAGCCAGTGTGGACACATCCGCCAGCAGGGCCGGGTCGAACTCCGGCATGGTGTTGAGCCGGAGCAGGTTCAACCGGGTCATGCACAGGTGGACCCCGGGGATCGTCCAATCATGGAGTCCGGCCACACCCAGCGCGCAGCCGTCGCAGACCCCTTTCGACAGCACCTGCCAGGCATACCCGAGGTTGTCGCGGTTCTTCCAGACGACGTCGAGCATGTCGCGGAAGTGCTTCGGCTTGGTCTGCCCCAACCCGAACGGCACCCAGGTGGCCCGGCGCTCCTCCGGCGTCTTCTGTACGCGCTGCGACATGCCATGGACTATGTCGGGATCGAGACGTGCCGTCACGCGGAGACCCGGCGGGTCGACGAGCCGGGTCCCGAGCGGGTATTGTCTCGGGTCTCCTTCCCCGGCACCGTCCCGGCATGCGCACGCGTTGCCTTCTCGCCTTGTTCGGGATTCTCGGAACCTTCACCGCCGGATGCGACGGATCCAAGGACACCCAGAACCCTCCTTCCAAAGCCGCCGCCCCAGCAGTCACGGCTGCCACGACCGGCAACGCGAAGTCGGCAACCAATGCGATCCAGTTCCACCTGAACCGCGCCCTCCCCAGGCTGCCGACCCTGCGATTGTGGGTCGGCCCCAAGGAGATCGACGCCGAGATGTGCCTGACCGTGCAGCAGATCGCCACCGGGTTGATGTTCCGCCCCGGAATCGCCGACGGTGAATCGATGCTGTTCGTGCTGCCCCAGCCCCAGCAGGCCCACTTCTACATGCGGAACGTCACGTTCGACATCGATGCGGCCTACATCGATGCGGAGGGGGTCATCCAGGAGGTCGTCCGCCTCAAGAAACTCGATGAGACCCCCGTTCCCTCGAAATCCGAGAACATCCAGTTCGTGCTCGAGACGGCACCGGGTTGGTTCGAGCGCAACGGGATCAAACCCGGAACCCTGATCCGCAGCACCAAACGGTCGCTCCGCGAGGAATTCGGATTCAACTGAACCGCATGCGCGTCGCCCTCGCCCAGATCAACACCACGGTCGGGGACCTTCCCGGCAACGAATCGCAGATCCTTGAGGCCTATCGCTCCGGGTCGGAATCCGGGGCCGACCTCGTCGTGTTTCCCGAACTCACCCTCACGGGCTACCCTCCGCGGGATCTGCTCCTGAGGGACGCATTCGTCGAGGCCAACCTCGCTGCCCTCGACCGGTTGGCGAGGGCCACCGGAAAGGCTGGGTTGGTGGTCGGCTTCGTCGGTCGGAGCGGTCGCAACCCGGGACGGGGCCTCACCAACTCGGTCGCCCTGCTCGCGGAAGGCGCCGTCGTGGCCATCCGACACAAGACCCTTCTGCCGACCTATGACGTGTTCGACGAGGACCGGTACTTCGACCCCGCCGAGGCGAACGAGCCGGTGGCGTTCGGTGGTCACCGACTGGGTCTGACCGTCTGCGAGGACCTCTGGAACGATGAGGACTTCTGGAGGGAACGGCGGCACCGTTTGAATCCCGCCGCCCGACTGGTCGAGGCCGGGGCCACGGTGCTGATCAACCTGTCGGCCTCCCCCTGGCACCTGGGGAAGGAGAGGACCCGGCACGCCATGCTGTCGCAGCTCGCCGCAAAGAGCCGGATCCCCGTGATCTACGTGAACCTCGTCGGAGGCAACGACGAACTGATCTTCGACGGCCAGAGCTGTGTCCTGGACTCGAATGGACACCGGATCGCGCAGGCCCGCGCCTTCGCCTGCGACCGGGTGCTCGTGGATCTGACGGCATCCCAAACATCCACCCCCGAGTCGGCCTGCGACGAGCAGCGGCTCCACGACGCGCTCGTCCTGGGCACCCGGGACTATCTGCAGAAGTGCGGCTTCCACTCCGCAGTCCTGGGGTTGAGTGGAGGCATCGACTCCGCCGTCGTCGCC
>CAZZKQ010000194.1:0-6602 GCA_964654875.1 uncultured Verrucomicrobiota bacterium
GGAGCCACGCCGTTCACCCGCACCAGCGGGGCGAGCTCGATGGCCATCTCGCGGACCAGATGGTTGGCGGCGGCCTTGGAGGTGTCGTAGGCCACGCTGCCCTTCTTGGCCACGACCGCGTTGGCTGAGGTGGTGAGCACCAGGTTTCCCCGGAGCCCCTGCTCCTTCCAAGTCCGGGCCGCCTCGTCCCCAACGATGTAGCTGCCGGTGACGTTGACCGAGAACGTGACCGCCCACTTGTCGTCCGGGATGTGCCCGGTCGTGTCGCTCGGCCAGAACACGCCGGCGGTGACACAGATGGAGTCAAAGCCACCATAGGCCAGTGCCACCTGGTCGAGCATCGCCCGGACACTGGCGCGATCGGTGATGTTGCAGGCGAGGCCGATCGCAGGGCCGCAGCCACTGATCCCGGTCCCCGCGACACCGATCCCCTGTCCCAGCTTCGCCGTGATCTCCGAGGCCGTGGCCTCGGCGGTCTCCAGCTTCATGTCGACACAGACGATCTGCGCGCCCTCCTTCGACAGCCGAAGCGCGGTCTCGCGCCCGATGCCGGATCCGGCCCCGATGACCACGATGACCTGTCGGGCGAGTTCCTTCTCGGGCGGCATGCGACGAAGCTTCGCCTCCTCGAGGAGCCAGTACTCGATGTCGAACGCCTCCTGGGCCGGCAACGCGATGTAGCGATCCATCGCCTCCGCCCCGCGCATCACCTCCACCGCGCAGTTGTAGAACTCCGCCGTGACCCGGCTCTCGGACTTGTCCTTGCCCCATGCGACCATGCCGAGACCCGGGATCAGGACGACGGTCGGGTTCGGATCCCGCATCGCCGGCGAGTTCGACCGCTTGCAGGCGTCGTAATAGGCCGCGTAGTCCTTCCGATACTGGGTGAGTCCGGAAGCCAGCTTGGCCTTGAGGTCGGCAACCGACTCCGCCTGCGGGTTCCAGTCGACATACAGGGGCTTGATCTTGGTCCGGAGGAAGTGGTCGGGACAGCTGGTCCCAAGCTCGGCAAGCCGGGCCGCGTCCTTGGAGTTCACGAACCGAAGGATCTTCTCGTCATCCTGCACCGTACCGATGAGGCGACGCTGCTGACTGACCTGACCGCGGAGCCACGGGAGGATGGCCGCGAACACCTCGTGGCGCTTCTCCGGCGCAAGCGACTGCACCCGCGGTCCGCCGAAGGCGGTGGCATGCCCGCCCTTGGCCTCATAGCGGGACTCGAGATAGACCGAGGCCTTCTCGATGTAGTCGAGGGTCCGGTGGTAGCACTCCTGGTCGTGGTCGGCCCACGAGATGAACCCGTGCTGGCCCATCATGATGGCCTTGGCCTTGGGATTCCGGCGGCAGATTTCCTGCATGGCGAGACCCAGCTCGAATCCGGGCCGCATCCACGGCACGTAGTCCATCTCCTCCCCGAAGATCTCACGGGTGAGCTCCTGGCACCGTGAGGTCGCCGCGATCGCGATGATCGCATTGGGGTGCATGTGGTCGACGAACGGCGCCGGGATGAAGCTGTGCAGCGGGGTGTCGATCGAGCTGGCCCTCGGGTTGAGGTTGAAGGTGGTGTGCGTGTACATGCCCACCATGTCGTCCTCGGCCGGGGACTTGAGCCCCTTGTCGGCCCGCGCCTGGTAGAGCGGCTGCAGGGCAATCAGCTTGTCCTGATAGAGCGACGAGAAGTTCTCCCGGGTGCTGGTCCGGAGGTCGCCCCCCGATCCCTTCACCCAGAGCACCTCGACCTCCCCGCCGGTCAGGGGATCCTTCTCCCGGATCTTCGACGAGGTGTTGCCGCCTCCGGTGTTGGTGATGCGCTGGTCCCTGCCGAGGCAGTTCGAGCGGTAGACGAGACGGTCGACACCCTTGAGGGCGGCGGCTTCGGCATCCTTCCAGAGATCAGAGACAAACCGGTAGTTCTTGTCGGCCATAGTGGACGGACAAATTCTCCGACCGGGCCGCACCGGTGCAATGGTTTTCCTCGGTGCGGAACGGAGGAGGGGATCTGAAGCCCCCGGTCGACAAGCCAACCCCAACCCCACTCCACACCCGATCAGCGGATGCCCCAGAAGAACAGGATCGCCATGGCCGTCGGCATCAGCGCCCCCAGGAACAGGCCCAGAGGACTGATCCCCTCGCCCGCAAACACCTTCGATCCCTGGAGGATCCCCGCACCCGCCGGATTCGGGGCATTCGCGATGACCGTCAGGCCACCACCTGTCACGGCACCCGACACCAGCGCGTACTTGAGTTCGGGGGAGATCCCCTCCACCAGCGATCCGAGATAGGTCAGGGCCGCATTGTCGGTGATGGCCGTCAGCGCGGTCGCCCCAAAATACAATCCGCCGCCATCGAGTCCCGAGAGGAGCGGTCGGAGCCACCACGTCTGGAGGGATCCCAGCGTGACGAGCCCCGACAGGAAGAACCCGACCAGCAATCCCTCGCGAAGCTTCAGCTCGTCCTGGTACTCGCGGGTCGCGGTCACCAACCCGAGGAACATCATCACGACCCCGAACAGCACATCCGGATGGTGCGCGAAGGCGACGACCAGGCCGAGGAACCCGACATGGGTGGCGGTGAGCCATCCTGGAAGCCGCTCTCGCCGCTCGGACAACGGCTCGATCGCCGTCAGCTCCTTCCGGAAGATCGCCGCCACGATCGCGGTGGAAGCGATGCAGCTCGCCGCGGCACGCCAGCCGAAGGTCGAGATCATGAACCCGGTGTCCCAGTTCCACTTGGACGCCACCATCAGGACCGGCGGGGCCGCGAAGTGGGTCAGCGTGCCGCCAATCGAGATGTTCACGAACAGCAAACCAAGGGTCGCATACGCGAGCCGCGAGCTGATGCCGCGGTCGAAGTAACGCTGCTTGAGCAGGATCGCCAGCAGGGTCATGGCGGCGGGCTCCGTGATGAACGATCCCAGGAGCCCACCGAAGGACAGCGCCGCCACATAGAAGGCCAGGCTCTCGTTCAGGGGCAGCAGCCGGGCAATCCCGGTGATCGCGGATTCCGCAAGCCGGACCACGGGTCGGGTGGCGGCCACCACCATCACGGCCAGGACGAACTTGGGCTCCCGGAAGTCGAGACCATCGATGTACTCCACAGCGCCATGGATGGAACCCCGCAGGACGGCCAGTCCTCCGAACAATGTCGCTGCCCAGAGTCCGAACACCACCTCGGTCTCGGCCAGGAAGTGCAGCACATTCTCCTGGAACGAGCCCTCCGGATACCGATGGGCCCACTTCGCGAAGCGCTTCACCGCAAAGGTGTGCAGCACGGCCAGGCCGAACAGCGTCGAGGCCAGCAGTTCCTGGGTCGTGGCGGTCATTGGGACAGGATCAAAAGGATGGGGCAGCTTCCGTGAACCCGGACCCCGCCGCAACCCATCCCTACTCGGTGTCGACCTGCACCGGACCGCCGATCACTTCGCCTCGACCACCACATCCTTGAGATTGTCGCGCGTGTTGCGGTCGATCCGGTAGTGGAACGGATCGACGCCCACGAACGCCGGCGCCTCGTCGGCCACCCAGCGGATCTCCTGGATGCCGGACTTCAGGGGGCGTCGTTCCAGGTACAGGATCGAGTCGCGTCCGAAGCCCTTCTCCCCGGGACGAATCCGGAACGCCCCGATCTCGAAGGGTTCCTCGAGCGGCGCCTCCTTTTCCTCGCCCTGCCCGTCGGCATAGAGCTTCTTCGCCTCCACCGTCAGGACCACGTCATAGCGCCCATCCTCCCGCTTCGAGGCCCGGGCGGCGGTGGCATTGAGGTCGTACAGGGTGATCCGCTCGAACAGGTCCGTGATGAGTGCCTCGTGGGCAGGCCCCGCCTCCTCACGGAGGATCCGGAGGAAGTCGAGAGCGTCGGGGTATGGGGCCGACTTGAAGGCAAACTCCTTCAGCAGACGGCGGAGGCTCCGGTTCACCGTCTCTTCCCCCAGCGCCTCCTTGAGCCACCACATCACCAAGGCACCCTTGTTGTAGTGGATGTAGGCCTGGTCCTCGACGCGGGCCAATGGGGTCTCCTCCACCGATTCCGAGCCCCGCGCCCGCAGGTAGGTGTCGAGCTCCTCCTTCAGGAACTTCCGGATCTGCTCCCGGCCATAGAGCTTCTCCATCACCAGGAGCGCCGAGTACTGGGCGAAGGTCTCCGACAGAAGCGTCGATCCCTGCTTGTCGGCCCCGATCACCTGGTGGGCCCACCACTGGTGCGCGATCTCATGGGCCGTCACAAAGGTCACCTGGTCGATCTTCCGATCCCCCTCGGTGTCGTCGAAGTCCTGGATGAACCCGATCGCCTCCGAGTACGGCACCGTGTTGGCGAAGGACTGCGCGAACGTGGCGTAGGCGGGGAACTCGAGGATCCGGAACTGGTCGAACTGATAGGGGGCGAGTCGCTCGTTGAACACCTCCAGCGAGGCCTTCATCGCCGCGAGCATCCGCGGCACGTTGTTCGTGTGGGGCGGATGATGATAGACGGCCAGCTGGACCGGTGCCCTTCCGGGAGGGGTCCAGGTCTCCGACCGCACCGCATAGCGACCGGACTGGATCGAGAAGAAGTTCTGGATGGGAACGTCGTTGCGGAAGACCCGGGTGCGGCGTCCGTCCCGGACCTCCTCACGGTCCAGCCTGCCCGGCGCGATCGGGACCTGGTCGGCATCGGTCGTGACCGTGAGCACCGCCGTGACCCAGTCGCTGTCGTGTCGGAGATAGTGGTGGGCATTGGCCGACCGGTCCTCGAGGGCGGGCGGCCGCAGCTCCGGAGGGAGTCCTTGCTTCCTCCGCTGGGACCGACCCTGGAGGAAGCCCGCGCGGGTGACGCCCAGGGTCGGTGCGATGCCGGAATTGTTGAGGAACGTCCCGTTGTCCACGAGGGCGGTCTGGGGCGTGGTGTTCACGAAGCCGCGCTGCTCCAGGACCGTCTCGAAGCGGAGCTCCCGCCTCTCCCCCGGCTTCATGGGCGGATCCAGCTTCAGGATCCGATGCCCGAACCGCGGCATCTCCTCCTGGAGCCGGCCCCCTTCGATCTCGAGACGCCGGATCTGCAGCTGTTCGGGGGTATCGACATGCAGGACCTCCATCGGCACGTCGTTCCGGTTCTCGATCTGGTACCGCCCGACGGTGACGGCCCGGATTTCCGAGGGGTGCAGATCCACAGCGAGCTCGACGTGCCGGATCGTGGGCTGCAGCACCTTCTCGAACGGCAGCAGGATCCGCTCCGCCTCGGCGGCCAACTTCTCGGCCTCGGTCGAGGGGCGATAGGTGTTCCGGATGTTGGTGTTGAGAAAGATCCACGCACCCAGGCCAACCCAGAGCGCGACCGCCACACCGAGGATCCCGGCCGTGGCCCCACGGAGGCGGCCCGGGGCCCGCTGCATCCGCGGACGCCATCGGAGGTCGATACCCCGGATGCGCAGAACGTGGACCAGCACCAACAACACCACGCACACGCTGCTCCAATAGGCCTGTTGCCAGGCAGGTCCGATCCAGAAGTGGCCCATGCCGTTCATGTCCGACAACGGAACGCGGGCCGTCTCCCCGAAGTTGTAGAGCTTGTGCTGGAATCCGAGGGTGCCGAGGGACGCCTCGGCCACCAGGTAGACCAGCATCACCGCCCAGCCCATCGGCTTCGTCGGAACCAGTGACTGGACCGTCACCGAGAGCACCGCAATCTGCGTCATGCTGATCCAGGTCGGCAGCACGAACCAAAGGAGGTAGGCCGTCCACTCGAACCGATGGTATCCGTGGTAGATCTGGAAGCCGACGCCCGCGACCACGGCCACCCCGAACGTCGCCAGCAGGACCAGGGCAATGGCGAGGACCTTCGGGAGGAGGAAGGCCCAGTTCGGCGCCGGACAGGCGTCGACGATCTCGTGGATCCGGGCCTCCCGGTCACGCCAGACCAGCTCGCCGCCGTAGTAGACCGCGATGATGAGCGGAAAGAGGGTGAAGGCCCCGATCAGGGCCTCGACCACCGCCCGGGTGACCGGCAGGGAGGGCGTGCCCCGGAAGTCCACCACGCCGCTCATCCCCCCGACGGAATTGAAGACCCCGAGGGCCATGAGGACGAAGAACGCCGGGCTCCGGAACACGAAGGCGAGGTCGAACCGGGTCAGGGCCAGGAATTGCCCCCATCCGGAGGTCCGCCCGGCAACGGATATCGCAGCGATCGGTGTCGGGATGGACCTGGGCTGCGGAACGGGCACGGTCTCCGCCTTGGCCACGCCTTCCGGACACCGCCGTCCCCGCGCCTCGACCCGGAAGATCCGGAGCGAGGCCGCCACGGCGGCTGCCCCGACCGCCAGCCACAGCAGGCGGTTCTGCAGCAGGAGTCCATCGAGCGGCGGCAGCAGCCGGTTCCGGTCCACCACCGTCCAGTACCGGGTGCTCTTGGCGAATGCCGCCAGTCCGAACGGATCCATGAGCACCGACAGCGTCTCGTTCCGGTCGTCCACCCGCAGAAGGATCCGGCTCACGGTGTAGGCGACGAGGAAGCCGATCAGTCCCACATACGTCCACATCATCGACCGCGTCGCCGTCGCAAGGGCGAAGAAGCAACCCCCGATCGCGAGCTGCGTGGGGATCCCGAACACCAGGACGGCGTAGGCGTAG
>CAZZKQ010000195.1:0-6593 GCA_964654875.1 uncultured Verrucomicrobiota bacterium
CCCCCCCGGGCGCTTGGAGGTGTTCCGCGTTTCGAAATCCGCCGCCATGGAGCCGGGGCGTCTGACCCGAAATCCGGGGCGCGTGATCACGTGGATGACCGATGCCGGCGGGCAGGTTCGGCTGGCCCTCGAACGGCGCGGAACCCAACAGCGGGTGCTCGAATTTCCGGAAGGATCCCAGTCCAAGGGCCGGGTCCGGCTGGCCCTCGATCTCACCCAAGACACACCGCGTTGGCTCGCGGTGTCGGCCGACGGCTCCAAGGTCTGGTTCGCGGCTCGGATGGGACGGAACACCCGCGGGGTCCATGAGCTCAAGCTGGGTTCGGACACACCATCCCGGCTCGTGTTCTCCGACCCGGACTATGATTTCGAGGGTCGAGCGGTTGTGGACCGGGACACGCTCGTGGCACTGGTGACCGAGGAGCGGGTGCCCATGACGCGATGGATGGATTCCCGGTGGTCACAGGTTCCGGACCGCCTGGGCTTCCCAGTCGCCCTTCTGGAGGAAGGGCGGACGGGACTCTTCTGGAAACCCGGGCCGGACGGAGGGGGCGAGACTTGGATTGTTCCTCGACCGGACCAGAACCGCCCCCCTGCCCGGCTAGCCCCAATCACGGGGATTCCGGTGACCCAACACCCAGCCGCAAAGCCGCTCGACGGCCGCACCCGGGACGACCTCCGATGGGCCGGCTACCTCTCGATGCCAGAGCCCGACGGCTCCACCCGTCCGCCGCTGGCGGTACTGGTCCATGGAGGACCCTGGGAACGGGACTACGCCGCCAATTCTCCGGAAGCGGAGTTCCTGACCCGCCGAGGATGGGCCGTGCTCCGGGTCAACTACCGGGGATCCGATGGGTTCGGCCGACGGTATCAGGAACTGGGTGCCGGTCATTGGCGGCAGGCGGCCCAGGATCTAATCGATGCCACCCGGCAGGTGCTGGATTCCGAGGCCATCGACCGGAAACGGGTCGTGATCTGCGGTTCAAGCTTCGGGGGTTTCCTGGCGGCGCTGTCTCTGACCGAGCCCGATACCCCTTTCCATGCGACGGCGTGCCTCAACGCGGTCTTCGACCTCGACGCCTGGCTCCGGCATGCCCCAGCGGAGGCGAGCTCTCATCAACGCCGAGTGTATCGGTCCCTGCTCCGTGGAGAGCAACGACCCGATCCGGGGTCCATGAGGGTCGATCCTCGACAGATCCACCGTCCTCTTTGGCTGGGCCATGCCGTCGACGACAGCCAGGTGCCGGCCGACCAATCCCGGAGGCTCGCGTTGTCCCTGCAGCGTCTCCACCGCCCCGTCTCGCTGACTCTGTGGGCCTCCGGGGGGCACACCCTCGGCACACCCTCGAACCGCGCCGATTGCTGGGATCAGGCTGAACGATTCCTGAGGAGTCAGGGTCGACGTTAGCGCCGGAGTTCCACGCTTGATCACACCGCCCGCTTGGCATTTCATATCGGCGTTTGCCGATGCGTTTGTCCACAGTCCAGGACCTTGTGAATGTTGCGAAATCCCTCTCGGATCCAAACCGGGTCCGGATCGTCGAGGCCCTCCGACAGGGCGAGCTCTGCGTCTGCGAGCTCTGTGACGCGCTGGACCTGAACCAATCCACGCTGTCGACCCATCTGCAGGTGATCCGGGCGGCAGGGATTGTCCGATCGCGGAAGGAGGGCAAATGGAGCTATTACGCCCTGACTCCGGAGGCCGTGAAGATGATCGACACCTGGTTCCGCCCTTTCCAGAGCACCATCCGCCGTGATGCGCCGCTCGTGCGGGATCGGAAGCGGCTGAAGCAGCGGTTGGAACTCCGCCAATCCGGGATCTGCTGCGTGGGTTTCAACTGTCCGGGGTCGGCTCGCAGAGGGAGGACCGCATGAGACGGGGCCTCGCCGAGTTCCTGGGGACCTTCACCCTCGTCTTCGCCGGGACCGGGGCGATCGTCGTGAATCAGGTGCAGTCGGGGGTCGTGACCCATCCGGGGATCGCGGCGGTGTTCGGGCTCGTCGTCGCGGCGATGATTTACACGTTCGGCGACGTGAGCGGAGCCCATCTGAACCCGGCGGTGACGCTGGCGTTCACCGCGTCGGGACGGTTCCCAGCCCGCCAAGTGCCGCTCTATCTGGCGGCACAGATTCTTGGGGCCATCGCCGGGAGCGCGCTGCTCTCGCACCTGTTTCCCGGGACCAAGACGCTCGGGGAGACACTCCCCGCCGGATCCGCCCGGCAGAGCTTCATCTTTGAGGTGGTCCTGACCCTCATCCTGATGCTGGTGATTCTTCAGGTGTCCATCGGGGCACGGGAGAAAGGAATCACGGCTGGGCTGGCCATTGGTGCGACAGTAGGCCTCGAGGCGCTTTTTGCCGGACCGATCTGTGGGGCCTCCATGAACCCGGCCCGTTCCCTCGGCCCAGCGCTGGTCTCAGGGCGCCTCTCCGAGATCTGGATCTATCTCATCGCCCCCACGCTCGGCGCCCTCCTGGCGATTCCACTCCACCGCATCCTCCATCCATCCCCCCCACCGAACACCCCATGACCGTGCACGAACTTCGTGAGCATCTGCAGAGGCATGCCGACAAAGGCATCCAGTTCAGGCTGCCTGAAGGCCAGCTGCTACCTGCCCACGCGCACGTCTCCGAGGTGGCCCGGATCGAGAAGCGGTTCATCGACTGCGGCGGTGTCCTCCGGAACGACCGGTTCTGCCGGCTCCAGACCTGGGTCGCGGACGACGTCGACCACCGGCTCACTGCCGCCAAACTGCTGGGCATCCTCGATAAGGCGAAGGAGGTCCTGGAGACCGAGGACCTCAGTGTGGATGTCGAACACGAGGTGGGGTTCGTGACGCAGATGCCACTGAAATCGATCGGTGTGGAGGGCAACCAACTCACCCTGCAGCTCGATCATCGTCACACCGACTGTCTCGCCCAGGACCGATGCCAACCAAAGCCCGCACCAGCAGCAACGATCGGCTTCCGGAAACCCGCGCCCCGAACCTGAAGAATTTCCTATCCTCTTCCCCCTCATGACCCCACCCGCATCCACGCCCCTGATCCTCGTGCTCTGCACCGGCAACTCCTGCCGGAGCCACATGGCCGAGGGGATCCTCCGCGCCGCAGCCGGCGGCCAGTTCCGCGTGGCCAGTGCGGGCAGCAAGCCCAGCGGCTATGTCCATCCCTTGGCCATCCGGGTGCTGTCAGAGATCGGCATCGACATCGCGGCGCACACATCCAAGCACATGGATGATTTTCTTGGGCAGGACGTGGAGACGGTGATCACGGTCTGCGGGAACGCCGACCAAGTCTGTCCGCGGTACCCGGGCCAGGTGAACCGTCACCACTGGCCGTTCGACGATCCCGCTCATGCCGTGGGCAGCGAAGAGGAGCGCCTGGAGGTGTTCCGTCGGGTTCGCGACGAGATCCGCCGGGTGTTCGAGGCCTACTGCCAGGGGCGCCTTGATGGGAAAAGTCGGCCCTGACGTTGGAGTCCGCAGAACTCATCCGATCCTGATTCCCTCGGACCGGAAGCAGTGGCTCGGAGCGGCAGCTTGGTCGAAACCTGGGTGGGTGGCATTTCATCTGGTTCTTGGGTTGGCCGGGAACCTGCTTCTCTCAAAAGAGCATGGCGACGATTCTGTCTCAGCCTACCTACAGAAGACGCGAACCGGGTCGACCGGCAACCGAGAATCTCAAGGTCGCCGATGACCCGACGTCGCGAATCCCGGGAGTGGTGAAGGTGGGTTCCCGCAGATCCGAATTCATCATCTCGAACCAACAACCCAGCCCCATGTCCGACAAGAGCAACATCCTCACCCGGGAGTGGAAGGCCCATCTTCTGGCCCAGGCCGACCAACTCGTCGCCAACGCCGATGCGAAGCCGTTCCGACACTCCATGGTCGATAGTTTCCTGCCTGTCGACCTGCTGCCCCTCATCTACAAAGAGTTTCCTGAGTTCAATTGGGAACACTGGTTCGTCTATTCGAACAAGCTCGAGGACAAGAAGGCGCTCAACGACTGGAACAAGTTCCCGAAATACACCTATGCGCTTCTCAATTTCCTGAACAGCCATGAGTTCGTCTCCCGGTTTCATCCGTTCTCGAATTGCCCTCTCAGCTCGGACCCCGGCCTTCATGGAGGCGGATGGCACATCCACGCCTCGGGAGGCACGCTCAACCCCCACCTCGACTATTCCATCCACCCGAAGATCGGGCTGCAGCGGAAGCTCAATCTGATCATCTACCTCTGCAAGGACTGGCAGCCTACCTGGGGCGGCGATTTCGGGCTCTGGACTGTCGATCCCCAAACGGGGCGGGCGGGTGATCTGGCCAAGGAATACCCGGTGGCCATGAACCGGGCCCTGATCTTCGACACCACCCAGAACTCCTGGCATGGACTCAGCCGGACCGTCGCCTGTCCCGACACCCATGCCCGCAAGAGCCTCGCCATCTACTATCTCTGCGAAGCGCCGGAGGATGCCGACCCGCGGGGTCGCGCTCTCTACGCGCCGACAGAGGCCCAGAAGGGTGATCCGGAGATCGAGGAACTCATCCTGAAGCGCTCCCGGGTCGAAACCTCATCCAAGGTCTACCGGGCCTGACTGCAGATCGTTCGCGTCCTCCCGTGTCGAATGGCCTCGACTCCCGGCCTCGGGAGCGGCCAGCTGTGCGGGCCGTCAGGCCTTCCAGGCCTTCTTGACCGCATCGATGATCCTCCGGTCATTCGATCCCTCATCACGGACGAGCTCCAGGAACCCGGCCGGGGTGAGCGTCACCTGATGGAAGAAGGCCCGGTCGCCTCCACAGCCATACATCAGGTCCGACGGCATCTCGCGGCGGAGTTTGAGTCGAGCCTTCACGATCAGACGGGGCAGCCACGGGATGCCCTCCACGGCATCGGTCTTGGCCGGAAGGTCCGACATCAGTGCCGTACGTCCTGACCGACGTCCCTTCAGCTGGTTCAGGAAGTGATCCCTGCAGACCGACTGGATCGCCAGCACTGCTGGGTAGTCGGGCTCCCCGTAGCGTTGGAGATCATCCACGAAATCGAACAGCTCCTGGGAGGAGCATCCGATGCCCTCCAGGAACGCGGCCTCCGCACTCGAGAACATCGTCTCCGGGGTCCTTCGCCCCTCCTTCCACGCGAGCATTCCGCTGCCGTGGAGTTCCCGAAACCGCTTTTCCCAGGAGGAATTGTCCATGGACGGACCCTAGACCCGACTGCACGCCCCGCCAACCCGCAGACTCGCCCACGGTCCGGGAAGTGGAGGGCTGAGGGTTCAGGCTGATATTGCAGTCGGTCGACCGGAACACCCGCACCGCAACCCACCTGAACCCTCAGCGCTCGGCACTCGCCTGCCGGCAGGCTTCCATCGCTACTGTCCCAACTGCTGGATCCGGAAGAACACGGGGTCGCCCATCAGGAGCATCCCGGCCTGGCGCTCCATGAGGATCTCCCCTCCGTGCCATGGCACCCGCATCAGATCGAGGGTCGTCTGGACCCGGAACGGTGGAGATCCGCCATGCCAGTTGAGCATCGTGGTGACCACCCGGGCACCCTCCTCCTTGGGAAGGTCGAGCCTCAGGATGGGAGTGATCGTCTCATGGGTCATCCGGGCGATGAGACGGTGGAACGCCGCGGTCGGATTGACCCCATCCCACCAGAGAAACCGCTCCGGGTCGCCGGGTGGACAGTTCAGGTTCGCCGCATCCACGAGGTTGGTGAAGCCGTACGCCGCCGGACTGGCATGGATGTGTTCCAGGAGATGGGCGTGGTCATAGCGGTACACGGTCAGGCCATACTGTGTACGGAGCGTGTCGATCTCATGCTCCATGCGCGTGTTTATGGCCGGATAGTCCAGGTTCCGCGTATAGTCGTTGCTGAGCCCCGGCACCAGGTGAAGGGGCGGCAACGTAGGCAGGATGAAGGACCGGGCCCCGGCCTCGAGCAGCTGTTTCAGGTTCGCCACGTAGTTGGACACCGCCGTTTCCACCGGGGAACGATTCAAGGCCAGCTCCGCGGTCATTCCCGCCCACCAGGGCGCAAACAGGCTGTTCGTCGCCGGTGCATGGGTCTTGAGATAGTCCTGGATCTGTCGGCCGACATCCGATCCGTGGGACCCGGATGCCGCGAAGTTCAGGACCTGTCCCGCCTGGTTCAATCCCATCCGATCCGCGAACCACTCCACCCAGGAGTCACCATTGGAGGCGCCTGCCAATGAGATGCTGCTGTCAAACACCGCCAACTCGGTCCAGCGAGCCAACAGGAGCGACGCAGACCGGCTGACCGTCTCACCCGTTGCATCCCGGATGACCACGACATAGTCACCCAGCTCCTTGAGGTCCACCGTGGGCAGGGACAGCGTCGGCTGCGTGGCGGATTCCAGATCATCGCTGTCCCGCCTCCATTGATAGGTCAACGGCGGAACCCCGCTGGCCTCCACGTGGAGGGTCGCCGCATCACCGAGAAACACAGCCTGGTTGCGTGGATGGGTGACCACCAGGGGAGCCGCCAGCAGCCCGTACCAGCAGGTCATCACCCCCATCAGCAGCCCACTCAGTTGACGAGATCTTGAATTCATAGACATAGACGCTCGAGGCAGCGGG
>CAZZKQ010000196.1:0-1490 GCA_964654875.1 uncultured Verrucomicrobiota bacterium
GCGAAGGCGAACTGGCCGGGACCGTCAGCCTCACCCGGGATCCATCTGAAAACACCGGACACCTTGTCGATGACCGCACCCGGAGGCGCATCGGGTCCAAGACTGAACTCCAAAACCTGTCCTGCATCCGGATCCTGGGCGAATGCCGTGAATGTGAGCACGACACCTTCCTGGACGGTCTGCGGTCCGATCGGACGCAGCACCGGTGGAAGGTTCCCACCCGGGACGACGTTGGGCGCCTTGGGGGTGGGGATCTCGAGATCGACCAATGGCAGCAGGGAGCCATCTGGGAAACGTCCCTGGGAGAGGTCGTTCGTCTGGGCACCGAAGGTGACCTCGTCGACCCGGAGTCCATTGGGATCGAACAGGGCGATCTGTTCGCCGGAGAGACTGAGCCGGAAACTGGCATGCAGATCCGGCCTTCCCGGCCGATTCTGACCGGTTTCTCCGTCAGCCCAGACGAGGAGGAATCCGCCGGCCGGGATTGTCGTGCCGACCGGGATGACGAACTGGGTCGGGTTGTTGGTGGAATCCGTCAGGAAATACCCCGAGAGGTCCACCGCAAGCGGACCGGCATTGAAGAGCTCGAACCAGTCGTCGAAGTCACCATCCGCCGGGTCGGCCAGCGTCCTGGTGTTTCCGGCGAGGAGCTCGTTGATCGTGACCGCAACCGCCGGAACCGCCGGGTTGTTGGGGGCACCCGGGGTGACCGTCTGGAAGACCCGACGCGCTCGCGGCTCCCCATCCGGGAACGAACCGAAGCTGCGGTCCGCAGCCACGAGTCCGTAGTCGAGGTAGTCGAGCACCACCGGACTCTCGATCACGTTCGGACGTCGGGTCAGGGCGACGAAGCCATTGGTGGCCGTGAGGCTGAAGTTGGCATGCAACGCCGCCGACCCGACACCCGCGGGCTGGCCATCGGCCCAGACCACCAGGAAACCGCCCGCCGGGATGCCCGTCCCCTCGGGAAACGGCCAGCGTGCAAGATCGGCGACAGAGTCGGTGAGGAAGCATCCCGCCAGGTCGAACCGATCGGCTCCCCGGTTGTGGATCTCGATGAACGGTCCGCGTCGTCCCACGTCGTCCGAGGGTCCTGCCACGTTGTTGGGGAGGACCTCGTTGATCCAGAGATCGGGGAACGTGGCGAGTCTGGATCGGTAGACATTCACCTTGCCGGGAGTCGCCAGGACGGAGGCGTTGGTCTCGGACGCCATCCAGTTGGCCACCCGCCAGCCGTCCTGCACGGGATCGATCAATTGGAGCGAAGGCCCCCATCCCGAGGCGTTGGTCGGCCAGGGCGGACGCGGACTGTAGGCGACATCCGACAGCACCACCGGAGCCGAGGCACCCGTGGGGTCGGGTCGGACCAGCGCCAAATATTCCCCCTCGTTGCTCAGGGTGCCTGGGAAGGTGCCGAACACCGGGATCGCGCTGCCGTAGGCAGCCGCGAAGGCAGCCGCGTCGGCCGCAAGGACCAGATAGCCATTGGC
>CAZZKQ010000196.1:1590-6467 GCA_964654875.1 uncultured Verrucomicrobiota bacterium
AGGCGATCCACGCCCCCCAGCACGAGGAGATTGGTCCGCTCCGTGAGGGGAATGGTCATCTGCCACTTGGTGAATGTGGTCCACGTGACCGGATAGAGGGTCCCATTGACCGTGAGGGAGGTCAGCGCCAGGGGGGCATTGCCAACGAGGGTGATGGACGGTGTCCCTACGGTCTGGTTGGCGCCACCGTTCGAGGTGATCTCCAGCGCGGGGACATCGGCGGCCTTCAAGGCGTTGAGGATGGTCTGCCTCCGGGCGGCCACATAGTCCTTGGCCCCCTTGTTCGGGGACGAAGGCACCCCATTCTGGAGCAGAACCTCGGCACGGGAATCCACCTCCTCGGCCACCCGCTCCGGAAGCATCGGTCCTTGGACAGCGTCGATGTAGGCCTGCCAGAGCCGACGGCGGATCGCGGGGTTGTCGAACATGACATTGATCACGGGATCCCCGGCACCCCACAACGCGTCACCCGCTCCATTGCCCCCCGCGTCGAGGGCGAAATCCACATCCCACGGGAAGAGCTTCCACCGGAGGCCGTCCCGCTTGTAGGCGTACATGTTCTTGCCGCGCCCCATGCCATAGGAATCCCAGTTGCCAACGATCCGCTCGAAGGCGAAGGCCCGCATCCAGTGATCGACATCGATCGTGCTGAAGATCCGGTCCACATAGGTGGCCCCGGTCGTGTTCACCGTCTGGACCAGCTGGAGAAGGTTGGTCATGTCGTTGGCCGAGCCCTGAACGGAGCGTTTGCGCCAGCTCCAGCGATACCGGGCGGGCTTCAGCGGCGCACTGGCCGATCCGGGCGGGGTCGTGAACCGCTGCAGGGTGGCATCGACATTGCCGAAGCTGGTGCCGTCATCCTGGAACTCGAACCAGTCCTCGATCTTGTAGAGGTCGGGGTTCCCCCCCTCGGAGAAGAACCGTTCGGCATAGTCCCCGTTCGGCTCCTCGGAATCCTCCATGATGTCCCGGAATTGACCTCCATTCCGGTACAGACGGACGTAGCGGCGGTGGAGGTAACCCGCACCGATCCCGCGGGCGATCGAGAAGCACAACTGCTCCCGGAGATTGGTCGTGTCGCTGCCCACGTTGCCCGTCGAGGTCAGCGCCATCTCCCCGACCCCGAGCATCGGCTGGTCATTGGGGAAGACCACATACCAGTCGCCGCCACCGCCATGGAACGGACTGCCCTTGTCCTTGAAGCCCGCCCCGTAGACCACCCGGCTGTTGCCGTAGACGAAGGTGAGGTCGCGGTAGAGATTGTTGAGCGCGGAGGACGAGTTCCGGGCGTTCTCCACGGCCGTGGTATTCCACATGTGGTAGTGGCCGAGGGTTCCGAAGGGAATCGGTTCGCCCCAGCGGACGAGACACTCCCGCGCAGGAGCCTCCGCCGGAAATTTCGACGTCACCGGGAGACCCGCGGCATCGACGGCCTCGATCCGGAAGGCGATGAGGGTTCCGGCGGCACGGCCGGAGATCGTCCCGCTGTACACGCCATCACCGGCAGCCACATCACCCCCGGAACCGTCATCGCGCAGCGTGACGTTGACGGCCGTTCCCGCGCCATCGACCCGTCCGATCGCCCGCACCGACGCCACGCCGTCGGGATCCGCGACCCGGGCGGAGACCACGACAGCCTGCTGGTTTGCCGGCAGAGCCGGCGTGTGGGTGACGTCGACAATCGCGGGGCCGGAGTTGGGCACGGCGCGGGTGTTCGGGAGTCCTGGGGTCCCGAGGTTCGCGGGCACGGCCAAGGCGGCCGGCAGCTCCAGCCAGTTGCCGCGGATCCGGAACAACACCTCGGGCCAACCCGTCACCCATCGGACCCTCGCCCGGATCGTCGCGGTCGTCCCATCGGCCAATCCCGCCGCCAAGGGGGTCCGGATGCGGTTGTACCCGGTGTCGCCACGACCAGGAGCCCGGATATGCAGACAGCGGGAACCCTCGTCGGCACCCACGTTGTCGATCGTCGACTGGGCATGGTTTCCCTGGAAGGTCCAGCCGGTGGCCGAAGACCCCGAACCCGTCTCGAACCCGGGATTCGACAGGAGATTCGCCGTGGTCCCGGATCGGATCACCTCGACTGAATCGACCAGCGCCTCGCCTTCTCCCTGGAGGGTCACCTGCAGCTGGTTGGGGGGGAATCCGGTGTTGCCGTTGTCCAGACGTCCCGTCACCGAAACCGTCGTCCACTGGCCCTTGGCGGCCTCGTTGGAGTCCGCCCAGTTGGAACCCCGGTTCGGATCAGCATTCAGGTCGATCAGCTCGAGACTCGATCCACCCCCATCCGCCCATTTCCCCCACTGCCCACCCGAGGCATAGGTCACCTCGGCGACATCGATCAGGATCCGACGACTCGTCACCGTGCCAAGATCGTTGGTCGAAAGGAGTTCGTCCGGCCGAGCGAGGGCGATCCGCTCACCCGAGTTCGACAGGGTGCCGGAAAATGCCCCGACCGTATTGGCCGCGGTGAGGTGCGGCTGATTGGATCGGAGCCGGGCCGGGTCCTTGGCCACGACCAGATAGCCGGCTGCCGGCAGGACAACCCCCGCGGGAAACCGATAGCTGATGCCGGCGGTGAATTCCCAGCCCGTGAGGTCGATGGCCACCCCTGTGCGATTGAACAGCTCCACGTACTCGTCCTCGTCAGCCCCGCTGATCGGGTTGTACATCAGCTCGCTGATCACGATGGATTCCGGACGCCACGTGGCATTGGCCGCGCCGGGGGTGGGTTGGGCCAGCCTACGGATCTCCGCGGCCCCATCGGGCTGGCGTCCCGAGCTGACCCCGTTTTCCTGGGGTCCGAACCGCACGGCATCCAGGACCCATTCCCCGGTGGGGTTCACCAGATAGAGGGTCTCACCCGCCGCACCGAGGGCGAACCCCAGTTGATTCTGATCCAGGACGAGATGCCCGCGTGCGGGAACCCTCGCACCGACCGGGAACCGGAACCGATTGGTGGAAATCGAGTCGGTCAGCACACAACCCACGAGATCCAGCTCCGTGTTCGAGGTGTTGAAGAGCTCGATGAAATCGAGTTGGGGATCGTCGGTGTGCGCGAGGAATTCGTTGATCACCAGACCGTCAAGCAGACGCCCTCCGAGGAGCTCCGGTCCACCCGGAGTGCCGCCAACACGGCGGCTCGGCATCCACGCCCTCGGATCCGAGGGTCCGTAGCTCGGTCGGGCCAGCACCAATGAATGACCCGTCCCATCCGGGGTGATCGGCCAGGGTGCCCGGGACTCGTACTCCACCCGGAAGAGCGTGTCGCCGTGGACGGTCTTGAGCGCCACCGAGCCACCGCCATTGGCCAGGCGGCCCTCGTAGGGTCCCAGGACCTTCGACAGGCCGGTCGCCTGCTGGAGATCCGTCGGATTGGCGGCCACCACCAGGAATTCCCCGGCCCGGATCCGGGTGCCTTCGGGAAAGGTGAACTGCACCTCACCCGTCAGCCGTGCCCCGGAGAGGTTTTCCGGGACAGACCCGGCGTTGTAGAGCTCGATGAACTCAAGATCCCCCTGCCCCTCCCGCTGACGGGGATGGTACATGAGCTCGGAAAGCACGAGACCGGTCGATCTCACGAAGGGCCCGAGGGGTTCGCGATCGCCGACCCAGGAGCCGACGGCCGTGCTGACCACCGTCCCCAGATCACGGAACCGGGCGGTGGTCGGGGTCTGCTCATCCTGGCTCGACACCGCCGGACCAAAGAACAGCGTCGCCGCCATACCCGGGATCGTGACCGTCCCAAGCTGGGTCCAGATCCGTCCATCCATGCTGGCGAACCCGGTGAAGACGCTGCCCGCACGCCGCAGCCGAAGCCAGGTCTGCGGATAGCCGACCGGAAACCCTCCGGCAATCGAGGCCTGGGCCGAAGCCGACGCCACCGAGGCCCGTGACTCGAAGAAGCATCCCAGCTGGGCCGATGAGGCGAACACGGCGGCGAACCGGGCGTTCGGTTCCAGGCTGTCGCGGGCCATCAACCCCGCATGGACGAACGGATCGGTCACCGTGACGCCGGCGAGTCGAACCTGAAGATCGAAATCACCCGTGCGGGATTCCGACGCGAGGAGGAAACGATCCTGCGTCCCACCGAGATCCACCCCGACACCGGTCACGTCGAACTGTCCATCCCCAACCCGGACCACGCTTCCGGCCGGAACCGATCCGATGGCATTCGGGGTGTACTCCAGGACCGTGAACACGAGGCTTCCGGGGACCATGACATTGGGAGTGCCTGCCCGATCCCGGACACCGGAGACAGACAGGGTGTAGGTCCTTCCGAAGGCCAGCGGCTCCGTCCCGAGGATCACCTCGGTCCCGTCCGACGAGAGCGTCGCGGTCTGGACGACACCGCCGTCGGACAACGTGTAGTTCGCCACGGACTGGGCGGTGAGCGGATCCACCGCCTCGCTGAAGACGACCCGGAGCAGACGCGCCGACCGGTTCTCGGCCTTCACCAGGCGGGGGGCAACTGCGTCGGGGGTCACACTCAGGACCGCCTCTGCGGACACTGCGGTCCCGAAGGAATTGCTCAGGGCGACGGAGAACCGGGCCAGGTTGTCCACAAGTCGAACCGGCTGGTAGTCGAGGATGGCATTGGTCGCTCCGGGGATCGGCACGCCGTCCAGTCGCCATTGGAACTGCGACGGACTCAGCGGATCCAGGAGGACATCGAATCGGGCCACTGCTCCTTCCACGGCGCTGGTGGACTGGGGTTGCCGGACGATGGAAGGCGCCTTGAAGACCACTCCCCACGGCAGCAGGTACTTCCCGGGTATCGGTCCCTCATCGGCTCCATCCGGACGCAACCATCGGACCGCCAGGTTGTCCCCACCGCCCCCTTCCTTCATGAGGGCCTCGACGTAGTAGCTCCGCCC
>CAZZKQ010000197.1:0-6411 GCA_964654875.1 uncultured Verrucomicrobiota bacterium
CCGCCTTCGAGTACCGGAAGCTTACGGCAAACTTCCCGATCTTCATGCATGTCCTCCAGGCCGAGGGACTCGGGGACTGTCGCGAGGTCAACGAGGCCAACGCCAAGCTCCAGGCGGTCACCGCCGAGGACGTCCAGCGCGTGGCCCGCAAGTACTTCACCAAGGAGGCCCGGGCCGTGGCGATCTACACCCGCAAGCCCGGCACGGGGGCCGCAAGCGACGACCCGGACCTCGCGGGTCTGGCCGCCGACCAGAAGCCGATGGTCCGCCGGATCGTCGAATCCCTCACCGCGGAGAAGGATGTCGCCAAGCTCAAGGAGTTCCTCGGCCAGCTCGAGGCCCAGAACGGCAATGCCGACCCGAAACGCCAGCAGCTCCAGAGGATCCTCCAGAAGAAGGTCGCGGCACGGATCGCCGAGCTGGAGAAGAAATGACCCGTGGCTGAACCCGAACCGAAGCCTCCGATGCCTTCCCGAACCATGAACCCCCGCCTCCTCAGCACTGTCCTCGCCGGTCTCGCCCTGGGCCTGACCGCGCTTGGAGCCGACATTGTCGATCGTCCCGAGAAGCTGACCTTCCCGCCCCTGAAGTTCGAGCCCCCCAATCCCGCCCAGTTCCGGGTCCCGCTCAAATCGGGTCCGGTCGCCTACGTGGTCCCCGACCGCACCCTGCCGCTCGTGACGATCAGCATCACGGTCCGGGTCGGCAGCTATCTGGACCCCGACGGCAAGGAAGGCCTGGCCGAGTTCACCGGCTACCTGCTGGCCCGTGGCGGCACGAAGTCCCGAACCGCGGAGGAGCTGGAGGAGCGCCTGGCGTTCCTCGCGGCCAACCTGGGCTCGGCCATCGGCGATGATGCCGGTTCGGTGAGCCTCAATCTCCTGTCGAAGGACCTGCCGGAGGGCCTGAAGATCCTGCGCGAGGTGCTGACCGAGCCCCGGTTCCAGCAGAACAAGATCGACCTCTTCCGCCAGCAGAGCATCCAGGGGATGAAGCAGCGGAACGACGACGCCAAGTTCATCAAGGCCCGCGAACAGGAGCGTCTGGCCTATGGGGACCGGTTCTGGGCGTGCCGTCAGACCACGGAGAAGAGCGTCAACGCGATCACCCGGGAGGATCTCCAGGCGTTCCAGCAGAAGTGGGTCCATCCTGCGGGCTTCGTCGTTGCTGTGAGCGGGGACTTCGAGCGTGAGGCCATGGTGGCGCAGCTTGAGACTCTCTTCTCGAACTGGCCGTTCAAGGGCGAAACCCCGCCGGCGATCCCGACCGACATCTCGATGTCGCCACCGGGCGTCTATTTCGTGAAGAAGGACGTCAACCAGGGGCAGGTCTCGATCCTTCTTCCCGGGGTGAAGCGGGACAATCCCGACTTCCTGGCGATCCAGGTCATGAACGACATCCTGGGTGGTGGTGGGTTCACGTCCCGCGTGATGAACCGGGTTCGCTCCGACGAGGGCCTCGCCTATGGCGCCGGCTCTGCGTTCCCGGGGGGCGTCTACTACCCGTTGGCATTCCAGGCCGGGTTCGCCTCGAAGTCGCGGTCCGTGAAGTACGCCACGAGCATCGTGCTGGAGGAGATGACCAAGATCGCGACGACCCCTGTGACCGAGGAGGAACTCCAGACCGCCAAGCGGTCGTTCATCGACACCTTCCCGGAGAACTTCAACACCAAGGCCAAGGTGGCGGCCCGGTTCGCAGGCGACGAGTTCACCGGACGTTTTGCGAAGGATCCGACCTACTGGCAGACGTGGCGTTCCCGAATCGAGGCCGTGACCCGTGAGGACGTCCAGCGGGTGGCGAAGGAACATCTCCATCCCTCCAAGGCGGTCATCCTGATGGTCGGTGACGAGAAGGACATCGAGCTCGGGGATCCGAAGCATCCGTTGACCTTCAAGGACCTCTCCAGCGGTCCGCTGGTCCAGGTGCCGCTTCGGGATCCCCTGACGATGGAGCCGCTTCCGGCGGAGTCCCGCTGACCGTCATGGCGTCCCCCGAGGGCTCCCCGGAGCCCATTTTCGGACGATTGTCCGGTTACCGGGTTGGATCGGTGCCGTATCTCAACGCCCTGCCGCTGACGGCCGGTATCGAATCGGAGATCGTCCGGCTGCCCCCGTCCCAACTGGCTGTCGAGCTGGAACGCGGAAGGCTGGATGCCGCCCTCGTCAGCACTGCGGAGATCCTGATGTCACCCCGGCTCCGCGCCATGTCGGGCTACGGAATCGTGTCCCGCGGCCCGGTTCTGAGCGTGTTCCTGGCCCATCGCACGCCGCTCGAACGGATCGAGACGGTCTGGGTTGATCCCGCGTCGCTCTCCAGCGTGAACCTGCTGCGGGTGCTGCTGGCAGGGCGGGGGCTCCGACCGCGATTTCTCCCGCTGGAGTCCTATCAGGAGGCTTCGCGTCGGGATGATGTCTTGCTGATCGGAAATCCTGCCCTGGCGTTCCTGCAGACCGGATCCGACCACGCGATCTGGGATCTGGGCGCGGCCTGGCAGGAGCGGACCGGTCTCCCGTTCACCTACGCGCTCTGGGCGATCCGGGACGGTGTGGAGGCAGGTCCGTTGGTGGCGACCCTCAGCGCGGTGGCTCGGGACGGTTTGGCGCGGCTGCCGGAACTGATCCGAGGAAGCACCGACTTCGATCTCCCGCTGCGTCAGGCCTATGTCGGGGGGCACATCCAGCATCGTGTGGATGAAGCGGCCCGTCAGGGAGTCGATCGCTTTGCCGAGCTCCTGGCCTGTCACACGGGGCAACGGGTTCATCCGGTCCGGTGGATTCCACACGGGGAGTAGCACGCGGAGGGGAGGGGACTCACGGGGAGGTGCCGTGACGGGGAGGAAGCAAAGAGGAGGTATTGGAAGGGAGATGAAGCAATGTGCAGGGGGCCCATGCCGAGAGGTGCTTTTAAGAGCCGAAGGCTTCGATGGGTGGGTGATGCAGTGCCCTGCATCACTGGGCGCGGGAGCGCCCACCGGCAGGGACTGCATTCCGTTGTGTCCTCATCGTTCCCTGCCGGTGTTTGACCCAACCTGTGAGTCCATCCGGGGTGCCTCTGACACTTAGCGGATCCCGTCCCTCTTCACGGGTACGCAACGCACCGCGGGTTGAGATGGGGCCGTGGCGGAGCACAGCCCTACCGGCGTCGCCTCTGTCGTTATCTCTCCCGTCTTTCCCCCGCGCCTCCGCGTGAGTCTTCTCTCCGCGTGTCCCTGTTGAACGCGATGCAGTCGGCGTAGCGGACGCCCGTCCCGCCGAAGAGGTCGAGGGCGCTGCCTATGGTCAGATGGATGCGACCGTCGCCCAGTTTTTCGACGCGCTGGAGATCCTGGAGGGACTTCGCACCGCCGGCGTAGGTCGTCGGGATGGGACTGTGCTTTGCGAGCTGGACCACCAGCTCTTCATCGATGCCCCGACACAGACCCTCGACATCCACCGCGTGGATCAGGAATTCGGCGCAGTGCGTCGCGAGCCGAGCGAGGGTTTGGGCATCCACCCGGAGGTCCGTGAACTTCTGCCAGCGGTCCGTCACGACGAAGTAGTCGTCACCGCGCTTGCGACAGCTCAGGTCGAGGACGAGTCGACTCGCACCGATACTGCGGACCAGCGTGGCGAGGCGGTCCTCGTCGAGACGTCCCTCCCGGAAGACCCAGGAGGTGACGATCACATGGGAGGCGCCGGCATCGAGCCACGACTGGGCGTTCTCACCACTGACCCCGCCGCCGTACTGCAGTCCACCGGGCCAGGCCCCGAGCGCCTCGCGGGCCGCCTCGTCATTGCCGGGACCGAGGGCGATGACGTGCCCGCCCCGGAGATCGTCCGACCGATACAACTCGGCAAACCAGCGCGGTGGGCGTTCCGAGACGAAGTGAGTCTGGACGCCTTCCCCGGAGTCGCTCAGGGAGCCACCCACGATCTGGACGATCTTTCCGTTGCGGAGATCGATGCAGGGACGAAACACACGGAGACCCTACCCAGGAATGGCAACGGCGCCCAGCCTGCCGCGATTGCGGGGGCGGGCGCCGTAGGTTTGGGGGCGGGGCTGGGTTTCGTCAGGAGGCGACGATGGGTGCCGGGCCCTTCTTTGGCGGCATCACCGTGTTGCGCCGGAGGTCTTCTCCACGAAGGCCTTGGCCTTGGAGACGAAGTCGTCGGGGTTCCGGGCGAACTGGTCGCTGTCGGTCTCGATGGCCAGGGTTCCCTTCCAGCCGGCCTTGTTGAGTTCGCCGATGAGCGCGGCCAGGTTCGCCTGTCCCTCGCCGATCTGGGTGTCGAAGGCGACGTCGTCGCCCTGCGTCTTCTCGACGCGCTTGTCCTTGAGGTGGATGTCGAACACGCGGCCGTTGTAGTCCTTGTAGACCTTGACCGGGTCCATGCCCGTCGACGCGATCCATCCGGCGTCCATGCACACGCCGACGTGTGGATCGAGGTGCTGCAGGAGGGTGCGGACGACCAGCGGGTTGCCGTAAAGGGAACGGATGCCGTGGTTGTGGATGGCGACCTTGATGTCGTACTCCTTCGCGAGCTCAGCCAGGTTGTCGAGGATCTTGAAATCGGAGGGCTCGACGATGATGAGCTGGATCCCCATGTCCTTGGCGAAGGTGAAGAGCTTCCGGTTCTTCTCCTTGTCGAGCGAGGTTCCGGCGACACCGAAGGTGTAGGCGCGGAGCCCGTTCTGCTCGAGCACCGCCTTCTTCTTCAGGTATTCCTCGCGGGGAGAGTTCGGGTCGATGTGCTTTCCGATGACCTGGAGGTTCTTGATGCCGTGCTTCTTGGCGAAGGCGACGACCTGGTCGAACTCCATGTTGCGCAGCGTCCAGGTCTGGATGCCCAGATCGGCCGCGGTGGAGGTGGCGAGGACGAGTGCCGAGGCGACGGCACCGAGGAGGAGTGTCTTGAGGTTCATGGCGGTCCCAGAGGATATGGTCGGACCGTGGGGGTGAGGCAAGCGGGCACAAGGCTTCGAATCCCCTCAAGGTCAGGGATCCGGGGCCAGCCACGCCTTGAGTTCGGCGAGTTCCTCGGGCTTCAGACGGCGATCGGGCGGCATGTGACCGAAGTCCACCAGCACGCGGATCGGATGGGCATGGACCTGGAACAGCCGGTTCCGATCCCCCTCGCCGTCATGGCATCGGGCGCAGGCCTTCAGCGTCAGCGGCTTTCCGGGGGGCGGGGACGGGCTGTCCGCGGGGAAGTGGAACCGGGACAGGGGCTGGTTGGCGATGTGCTCGTTCAGGGCGGCCGCGAGGCCGGCATCGAGGACCAGGTCCTCCCGGTTTGGATGGATCGCGAGCGGGCCGGAGGCATGGCACTTGTAGCAGCTGGTGCCCTCGAATTTGGGACCGGTGCGGGTGAGCTCGGCGAAGTGGTCGATCGCCGGCCGCTGGGTCAGGTCCTGGACAATCGAGTAGTAGGACCAGGCCCGGTCGGTTGCGGTCCTCTGGACCAGCAGGTAGACCCGGGCGACCGAGTTCGAAAACGCGGCGATGTGGTTCAGCATCGGCTGCCGGATCACGTCCTCCTGGGTGCTGATGAGCCCGATGTCCGACACGGGCACGGACTCCCCGGCATCGAACCGTCGACGGGCCTCCAGCATGTAGTCCCGCACCTCCCCCGGGCTCAGCGGCTGTTCCTTCCGTGCCTGGGGCTCGGGAAGCGGCAATACGGGTTGGGTCCAGGGCCGTCCTATGCGATGTCGGCCGATCGTTTCGGCCATCTCGAGGAACTGGGCCCGCGTGACGTTCGTCAGCATTAGTGGGGGTTCCAGCAGCAGGCCGGTCCCGGTGGACCGGACTGGGGTCAGTGCAGCCGACGATGCGCGAGGAGTCGTCTTGGCGGTTTCCTGGCCATGTCCCGGCACACCCACGGTGAACCACCCCAGCACGCTCAAGACGACCGGGAGGATCCATCGGTGGGCGTGGTACTGCATGGGCAGTGGTTAATCCGTGGAGCGGCTTTCCGGCAACGGCAGATTCCCATTCACGCCCGGAGACACCGGTTGCGGATTCGGTCCAACGTCCCAGATTGAGCCAGTGAAACGAACTCTCCTCATCATGTTTGCCTCCCTCTTCCCGTTCTTCAGCAACGCCGCCGACAAGCTCGCTGTCGGGGCCGCCGTCCCGACCGTGCAATGTCCCGACCAGGACGGTCAGGTGGTGGATCTGGCCAAGGTCGGTGAGAAGGGATACCTGCTGGTCTATTTCTACCCCAAGGCCAGCACGCCGGGCTGCACCAAGCAGGGATGCTCCCTCCGGGACAGTTGGGCCGACCTCCAGAAGGCCGGGGTCCAGGTCTTCGGCGTCAGCACCGACAGCGAGGCCAGCCAGAAGCGGTTCCGGGATGACCAGAAATTCCCGTTCCCCTTGCTGGCCGACAAGGAGAAGGTCGTGACCGAGGCCTTCGGCGTGACGGGTGT
>CAZZKQ010000198.1:0-6406 GCA_964654875.1 uncultured Verrucomicrobiota bacterium
GATTCCGCGTCCCGTTCTATCCTGTCGCGAATCCGGTACCCGCTCCCGGAACCCTCCTCGTCACGCCGAGGGACATCGTGAGCCTGCTGTCCATTCCCCGATTCGAGGCCGACCGGGGAATTCTCTACAGCAACAGGGTGACGGCCCTCTGTCGGTCGTTCAGCGGGGACCTGAACTCCCAGATCCGGCCCACCGGTGTCGTCGGATTCCAGCCGTCCGATCGTCAGCTGGACGATGCCCTGCGCTACCAGATGCAGGTCGATCTCACTCCGGCCGTCCAGCTTCCGAGCCTCCCGGTAACCCCGGGCAACGTCCAGTCGATGACTCCCCTTGCGACGGGGGTTCAGTTGGGCGGGTACCTGGATGCGATGAGGCTGGACCCGAGCCTCATCAAGTTGATTTCGAGCCCTGATGAAATCCGTAGTTCCCAGGATGCCTTGGCTGGGACCGTCTACAACCTCCGTCTTACCTTCCGATGGCCGGTGTTCCGGGTCGGGAACGAGATCAGTGTTGGGTCCGGACAGCGGGTGTTCAGTGCCCAGATTGTCGGCAAGCCCCGTTTCGACATCCAGATGGCTTCCAAACCGGAGGCGGTGTTCCGTCCCGGCACCTCGTTGCGGCCGCGTCGGTTTGATGATTCCGCGCTGAACCGCAACCTCACCAGCAGCCCGCAATGATCACGGTCCTTCCCACCACTGATTCCCGTGGACGCGCGGCCCGCTCGAGCGGGGGCTTCTCCCTGCTCGAGATGCTGATCGGCATGGCGATGCTGTCGGTCATCGTCCTGGCGCTCTTCGCGATGTTCAACCAGACCCAGAAGGCGTTGATCGCGAACTCCGGGCAGACGGATGTCATGGAGAACGGACGGGCGGTCATGGACCTTCTCATCCGGGACCTCGGTCGGGCACGCCCCTCGAACATCGGGACCAATCTCGTCTTCGTCCCGCGCTCCACCAATGTTCAGGAACGTCTCAGTCCGGCGCCCAACCTGATGGTTCTCCGGACCGCGGCGGGCCCCTCGGACCCGCAGGTCCGTGCGGCGTTCCTGGATGGATGGCGGCGGACGACCCTGTTCCATGACCTCTTCTACATGGCGGAGAACCGTCCGGGGCAATGGACCGGGGCAGGGCTCTTTGTGGCACCGGAGAATCCCACCACTCCTGACGATGCCGTGGGGACGCTGTACCGGTATGAGGATCCGTGGCCGGTGAGCCTTCGTGGGGCCCGCGGGGCCGACCAGGCCAACCTTCTCTATGGACGCTTCTTCAACAACGCGGCCTACCGACAGAGTCCGACGAATTCGAGCCGGCTGCTGGACGGCGTCGTCTTCTTCCGTGCGACCCCCTTCGGCCCGAGCGGCCAGGCTTTGGACCCGACGACGTGGACGCAGACCAATGCGTTCCCCGTCCCGAAGGATGTCCTGATCGGACCCAATCCGGCCGCGGCGTTCCCTCTCAATGGAACCCTCTTCCGCGGTCGTGCCTTTCCGACCTCCATCGAGCTCGAGATCGGAATTCTCCCGCCGGAATTGCTGGAGCGGTACCGGGTGTTGCCGGTGAACCCGCCCGGCATCCGAACCCGGTTCCTCACGAACAACCTCGCGAACATCCTGGTGTTCCGTCAGCGCGTTCCCATGCCCGTCTCCTCTGCAACCCAATGAACGCCCACACCCTCAAGGGCAGGCTGGACGGTTCGTCCCGGCGCGGCATCGCCCTCGTCATCACCCTGCTGATGCTGTCGGTGGTGACGATCACCGCCGTGGCGTTCCTTGCCGTCAGCCGTCGGGAACGCGATTCCGTGTCCACCGCCGCGGAGCAGGCGAATGCCCGCGCCATGGCCGATGCCGCCTTCCGGCATGCAGAGGGCCGGATCCTGAGCCGGATCGCCGCCGCGACGAATCGGCTGGCCTCGGTCTCCTATTTCGTCTCGACCAACTACGCGAATCCCCGGTTCCGGAACCTTCCGGGCAGCCACTACGTCGACACCCGCGACTATCGCCAGCTCACCAACGTCGGCTACACGCGGACCTCAAATCAGTTGCCGTTCAACCTGCTCATCGCCGGTCAGCGGGACGAGTATGCGCGGCTCCTTGGGAACCTGTACTATGACCCGCGGCCCCCCGTCTTCGTGCAGACGAACCGGGATCCGCGGCTGCCGATGGACTTCCGGTTCTACCTCGACCTCAATCGGAACGGACAGTTCGAGACCAATGGACCGGTGCTGGCACTGGATCGGGTCGGTCGTCCCATGCAGGCCTCGTTGACCAATTTCCAGTGGGGGGATCCGGAGTGGATCGGGGTGCTGGAGAACCCGGATGTCCCCCATTCGGGAACCAACCGCTTCATCGGCCGATTCGCCTATGTGGTGGTTCCAACCAGCTCGACCCTCGATCTCAACTACAGTGGGAACAACGCCAAGCGTCTGAATCCTGGGGATGGCCAGCTTTTCCCTGCCGATCAGGATGGACTCCAGCCCCAGAGCGGTTTCTTCCGGAACCAGGGCGTCGGGACCTGGGAGCTCAATCTCGGTGCCTTCTTTGGGGCACTGAACACGAACATCTGGGGCTTCACCCAGAACGACTATCGGTATCAGACCAATCTCATTCTCCCGAACACCGGCCTGGCGTTCGCCGACGCCGAACGGCTTCGCCGCTTCCGCCAGCTCAGCAACGCACCGGTTTCGGCCGATGAGTTCTACCGTGTTGAGTCGGGCAACGCGAACGTGACCCAGATCGACCAGGAGTTCCGCAGGGACTATGTGGATGCCTATTCCGATGGTCCGCTCGTCGCACAGCGTGAGGAGATCTTCCGGCAGTATGAGAACGACGTTCCGGACCGGGCCTGGCCTGGTTCCGATCTCACCAACCGCTTCGCGGACCTGAACGACCTGTTCGATCCGCAGCTGGGAATGTCCGGCCGGGTCACCGGCCAGTTCACCAACCGTGCCGTTGCACGGACCTCACCCTTCAGCACCTACGACCGGTACACGTTCCACCGGCTGATGCGTCAGCTCGGCACCGACTCGGGTGACGGACGCTTTGAGTCGGGATCCAATCCGGCATACTCCGATCGGCAGCTCGGCATCGATTCTGTGAATCCCTATGGGTTCTATCGCAGGGCGAAACTCAATCTGAACTATGCCCAGACGGAGCCGGATGGCGATCTGGCGGCGTCCGCCAGCGTTTCGACCCTGCGTCCGTGGGGTGCCCTTGAGTGGTTCACCAACGCCACCCATCGCCTCTTGCTGAGCGAATTCACCAACGGGTTGCCGTTCCTGCCCCAGGGCTCTCGGATCTATCGGCCGGGTCTTGGCGTCCATGGCTGGACGCTTGCCGAATATACCCCGCGCAACTCGGCGACTCCGGTCGTCTTCCTGACCAACTATCCTTACGCCGCCCAGGTCCATCGGCAGATGCAGCTCGCGGCGAACATCTTCGATGCGTCGGTCAATGCATTCTTCGTCGATCCGATCAATCGCATCGCGGCGCCCACCGTGTTCCGGCCGGTCCTCTACGAGGATTCCAGGACCCCCGGGGTGCTGAGACTCCACAGCTTCGAGCAGATCACCAACATCACCGTGGCCGGAATCCTGGCACGGCAGTGGACCTCGCCCGATCTCGTCACCAACCGGGCGCCGAGGGATATCGGTTCACCCGCCTCCACCCTGACGCCATCCGCGCCCGAGACCGCGGTCACCACACGGAACATCGGGGTGAACCTCTATGGTGTTCCTTGGATCGTCGGCGCCAAGAAGGGCCTGCCGAACTTCAACCAGGCCCTGTGGCAGACGGTGATCCAGCCGACCCGTCGCCTCTACGTCACCCGCCCGTCGAGGGTGGCCAAGATCGGGCAGACCGAGCTGCCCTTCACCGGGGCGAACGGCGGGGGATTCCGGACGGAGTACCAGTACCTGATCAATGTCACGAATCTGGTCGGGCTGGAGGCCTGGAACTCCTATCTGACCAATTTCCCGCGCAATGTCCGGATCTTCGCGACCAATGTCCTCGAGTTTACCCTGATGGATGAGACCCTTCCCGGGGATCCCCGGGTGGTCCTGAGGCGTCGGGAGCTGCTGAGCACCAACTACCTCAAATCCTCGTGGCCCGCCCGGGCCTATGAGGCCGCGGGACTGGTCCGGAACACGAACGCCCCGGCCTATCTCGAGTTCCCACCCTACATCACGAATCGCGCCGTGCCCGTCCCCGGCGGACTGGCCATCGGGACCTCGTTCATCTACGACCCGGTGAATCGGCAGGCCTACCCGCCGAACCTCACGAATGCCGGGCGCGTTGTCATCTCCCAGGCCACGACCCGATACCTGACTCCGGTCCTCTCAGCCTACATCACCAACAGCCTCGTCTATGCGATCCTCGACGAGAACAGCCAGCGGCTCCTCGATCTGACGACGCTTCGGAGCACGATGGTCCGCACCAACGTGATCTCGACCCTCGGGCTCAATGCGCAGGGAGCCGAGCAGCAGTACTTCAGCGACCAGGCGGGCTCTTCGGACAACGGCTTCACCTCGATGCCGCCGTTCTGGAGCACGAACCTTGTCCAGGCCAACCGGACCCTCGGCATCGAGAACCAGATGTTGGCCTCGGTCGGCACCATCCAGCTGCCTCGGACCTTGTGGCGGAACCCGACGGGGGCCCCGGTCCGGGAGGACCAGATCCAGGAGTCGATCGACGGACTCAAGTACTTCCTCTATGGAATCCTCCCTGCAGCCGATCCCGCCTACATCATCCGGATCCGCCAGAACTACGGGTCGAACCTCGTGACCCAGGTCGGATTCAACCCGTCGCCCCGCGTGTTCCTGTCGGACCGCCGCATGGCCAACGATCCCTTGGTCCACTACACGAAGGACGATCTTTCGCCGGGCTATTTCTTCCTGACCGAGGCCGGCTATACCGAGGTGCCGCACGAGTTCTTCGGTCGCGCACCCGGTTCCCTGCTGGGAATCAGCCTGACCACCAACTTTGTGGCGTTCGACGTCGGCCGCTCGACCAAGTTTGTCAACGCCTACGCCCCGTGGGGAACCAACGCCAACCTGACCGGATTACCCATCCCGGCTACGGCAGCGGGCAGCACGGCGTTCGACTACGCCTTCAAGGATCCATTAATTCGATCCTCGGATGACTGGAAGTTTCCCGTGGGAACCAACACTGCGTTCCGCTTCGGTGGTGTCGGTCAGCTGGGTCGGGTTCATCGTGGCACTCCGTGGCAGACCATCTACCTGAAGTCACTTCCTGCGTTCGAGCTCCCTCCGGATCAAGCCTCCGTGGCCACCCGGCTCACCGGTGGACGCCTCACGTGGGGTGGTTGGGCCGGGGATCGGTACACCCATCCGACCAATGATTGGAAGCTGATGGATCTTTTCACCGCGTCGCTCAACGACAACTCGGCCCGCGGCCAGGTCGGTGTCAACCAGACCGGGGAGGCTGCCTGGGCTGCTGTCGTTTCTGGTCTGCCGCTCCTTGAGAACACTAGCACCGCAGACCCGGACCTGGTGCAACCCCTCTTCCTGAGGCCCGACTCACCGCGGATCGCCGAACTGGTCTCCGGCTACAAGGACTCCAGGAACAACAGGATTCCGGGCATCAGCCAGATGCAGGCCGCGACGAACCAGGCCGGCGTGCTGTTGAATCCGGACGGGGCCTTCCAGAACCTCGGCTCGGTCCTGCAGGTGCCTACGCTGTCCGATCGGGCCCCGTTCCTGAAGACGGACCTCGACTGGTCGCGCATCCGGAACGTTGGGGATGAGGTCCTCGAGCGGCTGCCGCAGCAGGCGATGTCGCTCCTCCGGGCCGATGAGCCCAGGTATGTGGTCTACGCTTACGGCCAGACCCTCAAGCCCGCCCAGAATGCCATCAACCTCCGTCCTGGGCCGCTCTACGGGATTTCCACCAACTACACGATCACCGGTGAGTTCGTCACCAAGACCGTGTTCCGCATCGACGGTGATCCCCGGATGCTCCGTCCCGTCGTCGAGGATCAACGTGTGATCCTCTCGAACCCCTAGCCCGGTTCCCCGATTTCCAATCCATGAGTCTCTCCCGTCGTCAGAAATTGGCCGTGGTGCTGCTCGCTGGGGTTCTCGCCCACCTGGGATGGCGGGCCCATGACCGCGGTCTCCTGACCCTCGGTTGGGTTGGGTCAACCCATCCCATCGGCGGCTTTGCGGCACGCAGCGCGACCATGACGCCGCTGCTGGTGTCATCGTCTTCGTCTGCCGCTCCCGTGACGGGGCAGGGTCACTGGATTCCGGCCGCGACCCTGGCCGCAGGGGTTGAGCCGGCACACCGGGATGCCTCCTTCGCCTTCCGCCTCCGGAACACGGAGGCGACTGTTGAGGAACTCCTGGACAACGACCGGGCCATCCTGCTCCGCAACGCACTGATCGACACCAC
>CAZZKQ010000199.1:0-4604 GCA_964654875.1 uncultured Verrucomicrobiota bacterium
GTGAGTCGGGGAATGAACCGCTCCAGCGGCTCCCGCGAGGTCACCCGATTCCGCATCTGCCAGCGCCAATCATACCAGTCGCTGTCCGAGACCCCGGCCCAAGGGCCTCGTCCCGACGGAACAAAGTGTTTCAGGGCGAGGAGGGTGGGGGTGGGAGCAGGGGCCTCCACCGGAACGGGATCCGCAAAGTCCATGTCGGTGGCGAGACCCTACGGTGAGAGGGGGGACCGTCAAGGAGCCGGCTCGTTCATCGACCCGGACAGGATTTTGTTCATCGAATTTGGAGGTCCGGCCTAGGCTCCCTGAATCACACCCTCCCCCTCAGCCCCGCTGCGTCTGGTGCCACTCGGAGAGTCCCGCGTGGAGCTCCGGCGGTTCTGGGAGGTCATGGTCCCTCTCTCCGGCGCCCAACCCGCCTGTGTGCTCCCGCTCCGGGATGAGGTCGTGGCCGTCCTCGGCAATCGGAACCCCTTCTGGTCCCATGCACGACGACAACTGTGGATCGCGGACCGGGGTGGTATTCCGGTGGGGCGGATCGCCGCCATTGTGGATGCCGAGCACCAGCGCGTGCACGGCGACCGCACCGGATTCTTCGGGTACTGGGAGTGTGCCGACGATGCCGAGGCGGCCGGACTCCTGCTGGGCGCGGCATCCGATTGGGTCCGGAGCCGGGGATGCGACCGCATCCGGGGGCCCATGAACCCTTCGATCAACGAGGAGTGTGGTCTGCTGGTGCAGGGGCATGAACGTCCGAACGCCGTGATGATGCCGCACAATCCGGCCCATCTCGCGCGGTGCATCGAGACCCAAGGCTTCATCAAGGCCAAGGATCTGGTCGCGTTCGACATCGCATTGGCGGACAGCCCCGGGGAGAAGCTCGATGCGTTCCGCGAGGCTGCGGCACGCCGGGCTCCGGATGTCCGGCTGATCCCGGTCACCCGGTCCAACCTCGACGCCGTCCTGCCTGCGCTGAAGGAGATCTACAACGTGGCGTGGGAACGGAACTGGTCGGCGGTGCCCATGACGGGGCCGGAGATCGATTTCCTCGCACAGCGGCTGAAGCCGCTGCTGGTGAAGGGCCTGGTCTGGCTGGCGGAATCGAGGGGCCAGCCGGCGGGACTGCTCCTGGCCGTGCCCGACGTCAATGAGGTTCTCGGATCCCTCCGGGGGCATCTCCTCCGTCCGGCGCTCCTCAAGGCCCTGCCCGTCCTGCTGGGGTGGCGACAGCCCCGGTGCTTCCGCCTGATCGCCCTCGGGGTCACCGCCACGCATCGGCGTCGGGGTCTGGAGGGGATGATGTTCGCCGAGACCCTGGCAGCGGCGCGACGTCTGGGGTTCTCCCGCTGCGAGGCGTCCTGGGTCCTCGAGGACAACCGCCCTGTCCACCGTCTGGCGGCGCTGTTCGGCGGACGCATCGAGAAGATCTATCGGATCTACGACAGGGCCCTCTGATCGGAACGGGGACCGCTGTCCGGTTCCATCCGACGCTGCACGGCCTCCACCAGGGTGAACAGGGGAGGCCCGATCACCAGGGCCCCGAGGACGTCGACGACGTAGTGGTAGCGGCCATAGATCGTCCCGAGGCACAGCAGGAACACCAGTCCGGCCAGTCCCCATCGGAGCCGTAGCCGCTGTCGGAACGCCTCCCTCAGGATGAGGCTGGCCACCATCACGTGGCTGCTGGGGAAGGCCCCACCGGCCCCCTCGAACCACGCGTAGATGTGTCGCATCAGGATCGCGAACGGTCCCGTCTGGGTGGAGGCCGGCATGGGACCCACGTCGGACAGGCCCAGCGAGCCGACCACGGCCGGGTCGAGCATGCCGAGATCGAGGATCCGGGGACCAACCACCGGAAGGACCATGAAGGCGACATCACAGAGGTAGAAGACGCAGGCGAGGGTGCCGAGGAACCGGTTGGCCTTGGCTGGATCACGGAGAACCCAGCCCACCACGGCCCCGATGTTCATGAGGTAGAACGAGAAGTAGCCCGCATAGACCAGCTCGGCGAAGGCCGTCTGGGGCAGGGCGTTCGAGAAGGCGATGCTGGGCTGCATCCCGAACAGGTCCTGCTCCATCCTGAAGAAAGCCGGGTCGAGGGGTTCGTGGAACAGCCCCCGGTTCAGCATCTGGCTCTCCCGGTAGAAGAGGATGAACAGCGGAAGCGGGTAGAGTTCGCGCAGGATCCGGAGGATTCTACGTCTTGGATCCGCGGCGAGGAGGATGACGCCTCCAGCGAGGATCCCGTGAAGCGCCACCCACCCGCGCCAGTGGGGGGAACACTCCTGGCGGAAAACCAGGAGCCAGAGAGTGACCCCGACGAGGTAGGTGAGGGTGGCGAGATCCACGAAGCGGAGGCGAGGCATGGACCGGCGGATCGTGTCGGACCCGGCCCCGGAAACCAAACCCGGAAGCAGGGGGGCGACGACCGGAATCCGCCTCTGTCCAGAGGGTCTCCACGCCGATGCAATCCGGTGTCCGGCCCGTGTGACAGGCCCGTCGTTTCCGGAACAAAGACTTGCGGGGACTCGATGGCAGTCGCTACACGTCGGCGGTTTCCGATCCATGTCCAAGTCACTCATCATTGCCGAAAAGCCCTCGGTTGCCTCCGACATCGCGAAGGCGCTGGGAGTGACGACCAAGGACAAATCCGGGGAATTCTTCGAGAACGACAGCTACGTGATCTCCTCCGCGGTGGGTCATCTGCTCGAGCTCAGCGTCCCCGAGGAGTTCGAGGTGAAGCGGGGTCGATGGACCTTCGGGCAGCTCCCCCACATGCCGCCGCGGTTCGGTCTCCAGCCCATCGAGCGCAACGAGGGCCGTCTCAAGACGCTCGCCCGGCTGGTGAAGCGGAAGGATGTCGGTTCCCTCATCAACGCCTGTGACGCTGGTCGGGAAGGGGAGCTCATCTTCCGCAACATCGTTCTCTACACGGGGGCCAAGCAGCCGATCCAGCGGCTCTGGCTGCAGTCCATGACCCCGGCGGCGATCCGGGACGGGTTCAGGCAGCTCCGGACCGACGAGCAGATGCGGCCGCTGGCCGACGCGTCGAAGTGCCGCAGCGAGGCGGACTGGCTCGTGGGCATCAACGGCACCCGGGCCATGACGGCCTTCAACAACCGTGCCGGCGGGTTCTACCTCACCACGGTGGGGCGGGTGCAGACCCCGACCCTCGCGATCGTCGTCGAGCGTGAGGACCGGATCCGGAAGTTCGTCTCCCGCGACTACTGGGAGGTCCACGCCACGTTCGCGGCATCGCGCGGGACCTATCCCGGACGGTGGTTCGATGAGTCGTTCCGGAAGGCCGAGGGTCGGGATGTCGACGGGGAGCTTCGTGCGGAACGGATCTGGGAAACCGCGAGGGCCGAGGCCATCCGGGCCAAGTGCGAGGGCAAGCCCGGCGTCGTGACCGAGGAGTCCAAGCCCTCCACCCAGCTCTCCCCGCTCCTGTACGATCTCACCACCCTCCAGCGGGAGGCGAATTCCCGGTTCGGCTTCAGCGCCAAGAACACCCTCGCCATCGCCCAGTCCCTCTACGAGAAGCACAAGGTCCTGACCTATCCGCGTACCGATTCCCGGCACCTGCCCGAGGACTACGTGGGTTCGGTCCGCCAGACCCTCGAGGCGTTCGGGAGCACGGTCTACGGGTCCCATGCGGGAAGGATCCTCCAGGAAGGCTGGCTCCGACCGAACAAGCGCATCTTCAACAACGCGAAGGTCAGCGACCACTTTGCGATCATCCCGACGGGACAGCTCCCCAAGGGGTTGTCGGAACCCGAGCAGAAGCTCTTCGACATGGTGACCCGCCGCTTCCTTGCGGTGTTCTTCCCCGCTGCCGAATTCCTCGAGACGATTCGGATCACGCGGGTCGAGGGCGAGCCCTTCAAGAGCGTGGGCAAGGTCCTCGTGAAGCCCGGATGGCTCGAGGTCTACGGCAAGGAGGCTGCCGCGGGTGATGACGCGACGCTGGCCCCCGTCACCCAGAACGAACGGGTCGACACCGTCGAGGTGCAGTCCAAGGGCCACCAGACGAAGCCCCCCGCCCGGTTCACCGAGGCCACCTTGCTCAGTGCAATGGAAGGGGCGGGCAAGCTCGTGGACGATGAGGAGCTGCGCGAGGCGATGAGCGAGCGGGGACTGGGAACACCGGCGACGCGCGCCGCGATCATCGAGGGCCTGATCACCGAGGGCTACATCCTCCGTGAGGGACGGGAGCTCATGGCGACCGCCAAGGCGTTCATGCTGATGCACCTCCTCAGTGGACTGGGTGTCAATGAGCTGACCCGACCGGAGATGACGGGAGACTGGGAATTCCAGCTCAAGAAGATGGAGCGGGGCCAGCTGGACAGGGAGTCCTTCATGGCGGAGATCCGACGGTTCACCTCGGAGATCGTTGCGAAGGCCAAGCAGTTCGACAAGGACACCATCCCGGGCGACTTCGGAGCCCTGGAGGTGCCCTGTCCGAAGTGCGGTGGGCACGTCGATGAGAAGTACCGCGACTTCAAGTGCCAGGCCTGCGACTTCTCGATCCGCAAGATCCTGTCGGGCCGCATGTTCGAGCCTTCCGAGGTGGAGCAGCTGATCCGAGACCGTCAGATCGGTCCGCT
>CAZZKQ010000199.1:4614-6375 GCA_964654875.1 uncultured Verrucomicrobiota bacterium
CCAGGGGTTCCGCAGCCAGAAAGGCTTCCCCTTCGCCGCGGTGATCAGATTGAACCCGGAATTCCGGGCGGAGTTCGACTTCGGTCGCGACGAGGGTGCCGATGGGGAGGGGGAGGCTTCGGCCCCGGACTTCACCGGAAAGGAGCCGGTGGGTGCCTGTCCGCTCTGCCAGGCCCGGGTCTTCGAGAACGGGATGAACTACGTCTGCGAGAAGGCCGTGGGTCCCGAGAAGAGCTGCACGTTCAAGACCGGGGCCATCATCCTTCAGCAGGCGATCGACCGCGTGCAGGTCGGCAAGCTGCTGTCAGCAGGCAAGACCGACCTCCTGAAGGGTTTCGTCTCCAAGCGCACCGGGAGGAAGTTCGAGGCCTTTCTGGCAGTGAAGGATGGGAAGGTCGGATTCGAGTTCGCTCCGCGTGAGGCACGGAAGAAGAAGGCGGCTGCGTCGGAACCCCAGGTGAAGGTCGACTTCACCGGGATGGAGTCCGTCGGGGCTTGTCCGAAGTGCAAGGGCCGGGTGTTCGAGACCCCGGAGCAGTACCTCTGCGAGAACAGCCAGCGCGAGACCCGTCGCTGCACCTTCAAGTTCGGCCACGCCATCCTCCAGCAGCCGGTCGAACGGCCCCAGGCGTCGAAGCTCCTTGCGTCCGGGAGGACGGATGTGCTGACCCAGTTCATCAGCAAGGCGGGCAAGCCGTTCCAGGCCCGGTTGAAGCTGTCCGACAAGGGCAAGGTGGAGTTCGAGTTCCCGGATTCGTGAGCTGGAATTCCAGGTCTAGGGTTGGGATTGGTGACGGACGCTGGTGCTCTTCAGGAATCCGATCCAGGGTGGAGTCGCGATGTGGCCTGTGCTCCAGCGGGAACTGAGGGAGTTGGCGCGGCAGCCTGGCTCCTACTGGCTTCGGGTCCTGGCAGCGGTCGCGCTGATGGTCCCGCTGGCCCTTGCTTGGGTTACCGACGTCAATGCCGGGCGTTCCGGCGGTCGTGGATATTTCATGGGACTACACCGAATCCTGCTGGTCGGGATCTGGATCATCGGGCCGGTCCTGACTGCGGACTGCCTCAGCCGGGAACGCCGGGAGGGAACCTTGGGACTGCTCTTCCTGACACCGCTGAGGCCCTACCAGGTCGTTATCGGCAAGGCCTTCGTGCAGGCGTTGCGCGGCCTGATCTTTCTCCTGGCAGCCTCTCCCGTGCTGGTCATCCCGGTGGTGCTGGGAGGCGTGGTCTGGTGGGACGCCGTCCGAATGTTCCTGCTGGAAGTGGCCGCCCTCGGTCTTGCCCTTGTCGCCGGCCTCCTGGCGTCATGTCTGACTGAGTCGTGGTGGCGGGCCCGGATCATTGCTCTGCTGTTTGCGCTGGGCGGGGCAGTGGTCTTTCTCGGGCTCTATGTGACGTTGACGGTCCCACTGCCATCGATCGTGGGGAGCGCTGAGCAGGGCTGGTGGGAAGGGTGGCTGGGTGCCGCGGAGAATCTAATGATCCGCCAGGGGCTGATTCTCAATCTCGGGTTCCGAGGCCTCTGGATGGACACGCTTCTCGGACCGGCCGGTTGGCCGGCGGTGCGGTCGGCGCTGGGGATCTGGCTGGCCTCCTGGACCCTCGTGGCCGTGGCGGTGGGGATTGCCAGCCTGGTGCTGGCGCGGTCGTGGCAGGTGAATCCGCCCTCCGCGCGACAGGTCCGCATCGCCCGATGGTTCACTGAAGTCCGCATCGGGGAATCGTGGTGGCGCCGACGCCAATCCCGGATCCTGGAATCCA
>CAZZKQ010000200.1:0-6371 GCA_964654875.1 uncultured Verrucomicrobiota bacterium
CGGATCGACGACCCGGAAGGTGACGATGTACGCCCTGTCCCCGGCGAAGCGGGTGCCGAACAGGGACTCATTCGTCACGAGCGTGATCTGTCCGACCGGCGCACGGTTGGTGAGGGCGGACAGCGAAAACGTCTCGAGCACGGTCCGGGAAGGCGTCCACTCCCAGACCTGTCCCCCGCCGCCGGCTGGATCCCCGGGGACGAGCCGGCCTTCTCCATCGACCTGAGAGACCACGGCGAGCGAGGCCTCGCCCGGACCGAAGACACCGATGTTGAACTTGTTGGAGACCCGACCCTCGGTGCGGAAATATCCGGCGGGCCCTTGATCGAGCCGGCCTTTCATCAGGTCGAAGACGACCACGCCCCGGTTGCCGGCGATGGCCCACTCGGCAAGGCGCTCATGCGGGCGGGGAATACGGCTGCCGGTGCTGGCGACGAACAGGAACCGGTCGGTGGCCTGGATCGCCCCTGGAATCGTCCACAGGTCCACCTCGGAAGCCACGACGGGTTGGGCGGGGTCCGAGAGGTCCAGGGACGTCACGAAGGTATGGCATTCCCAGGTGTCGAGGGTCTGGCCAGTCGTTGGGTCCTTGAGGGGATTGATGGTGTCCTGAAGCCATTCGGAGCTCACGACATGCAGGACGGGGCCGACCAGCCGGGATTCCACGATCTGGCCGCGGATCGGGAGGCGCCCTCGGAGGGAGGGTTTTCCACCGTTGACCTCCACCAGCAGCACCTCGCTGCCCTGCCCCGAGCACCCCTGCTGGGCGAGGAGGGCGAGCCAGACCGAAGAACCGGAGGCCCCGGGGAGCCGGTAGAGTTGTTCACCCCAGACGGCGATCGGGAGGAACCCGGAGACGCGCGGCTGGTCCAGATCCGACAGGTCGATCACCTGCAGTCCCCGCTGCGCGTTGAAGAAGTAGGCGGTCCGGCCATCGAGCTTCCAGATGTCGGACTCGACCACCGGCGTCGTGCCGGCATCGAGCCCGTTGGATTCCCGGTTGGCTCCACCGTCAACAACCCCGAAGTTGGGGCCCACCGGGCCAACGACGGGGCCTGCCCCGCTGCCAGCGGTCCGAGACGGCTTGAAGACGGAAGCTCCCTCAAAGAATAGCCTCGGGACCGCAAGCTCGGTGTCGGCCTCGTCGCGGACCCGGATCAGCTCGGTGCCTTCGAGGGCAGGGAGACGAAACACGATCTCCGAGGTCGAGTCGGATGCGGTCCAGCGGACCTCACGGGGAGTCCAGGTGCCGCGGGCGATGCGCGATCGGGTCTCGAGGGTGATCCGGCGTGACCCAGCCGGGACAGCCACCACGACATTCAGCCCCGCGTCGGAAGCCTGGATCGATCGGATCCGGGACACCGCCTCCGTCAGGATCTGTGCGGAGACCCGATCCGCCGATGCCACGATGAGCAGAAACGCTGTGAGATTGAGGATGGCCCTGGCAGCACGGGCCACGACACATGCGGCGACCGGACATTTCGGGGTCGCGGTTCCGACGGGCCACAGGGGATGGAGGTTCATGGGATCGGAGGCCGGAGTGGGTCCACATCCAACCTCTGGAGTTCTAGCCGATAAAACGGCGATGGAAACGACGAAAACGGGTGGCCCCGGCTGCAGGAGAATCCCCTGCCCGCGCCGTGATCCGCGAGGCCTCGCAGGGTTCCTGTGGCCACCGCAATCGCGTGGGATCGGTCCCAAGGCCCGGGTGCTCTCAGACCGCGGAATCGGACTCGACGGCCCATCTCCTCGGGAACATCTTCACAAGGATCCCTTCGCTCCTCCGGCCATGAAAACAGCCCACACCTCCCTCCGGCATCGCCGTGCCGCAGGCTTCACCCTCATCGAGCTTCTCGTTGTGATCGCAATCATTGCGATCCTGGCCGGCATGCTGTTGCCGGCCCTGTCCAAGGCGAAGCTCAAGGCCACCGGCGCCGCGTGCCTCAGCAACCAGAAACAGCTGGTGACGGGGTGGTTCATGTACTCCACCGACAACCGGGATGAACTGCTGCCAACCGCGGCTCCCGGGATGCAGCATCCGGGAGGTGGCTACTGGGCGGGTCCCACCCCGGACATCGCCGCCAACATCAACACCAAGGAGGCGGAGAACCGGGTCAAGCGGGGCTACGAGAACTCCATCATCTTCAAATACTGCAGCGCGGTCGGGGCCATCCACTGTCCGGGCGACCTGCGCACCCGCAGCCGCAAACCCGGCAAGGGGTGGGCCTTTGACAGCTACTCCAAGTGCGACGCGATGGGGAAATATTTCGATTCCAAGTGGAATGCCGTGGGGGGCTGGGAGGGCATCAAGCAGTTCGGCAAACACTCCGCCATCGCCGAGCCCTCCATGTCGATGGCCTTCATCGAGGAATCCGACCCCCGGAACTACAATCTCGGCACCTGGGTGATCAACGTCAGCACCCCGGGCTGGGTCGACCCCTTCGCGGTCTTCCACGGCGCGTTCAGCACCTTCGCCTTCGCCGACGCCCACTGCGAAGGCAAGCGCTGGACGGATCCAAAGACCATCAAGGCCGCAACCGATTCCGCCAACGGGAAGGAGAGCTTCTTCTGGTCCGGTGCCTCCGCCAAGAACCCCGACTTTGTCTGGGTCTGGAACCGCTTCAAGCACGAGGGGTGGAAGCCGCTGCCCGGGACCTGATCCCACAGCCACTTCCCCCTACCTGCCCGGCAGACCGGATCCGGGCCCGGCCTTCGCATCTTCCTCGACAATCGCCCGCAGGACCTCGGGTGGGCTCAGGTCCCCGTTGCCATCGAGGTCCAGCGAGGCCCAGTTGACTGACGCCCCAAGCCAGAGTCGGACCTCGATCAGACTCAGTTTCCCATCCCGGTTGAGATCCCGCTTCCGGACGACGGCATCCACACGCCTCCGATCGGAATCAGCCATGTCTCCCTGGGATCCGGAGGACGGAGCCCCGCTTCCAGACACCTCGGCCTCCGAGGACGGGGACGCTGCGATGGAACCCGCCGGCTCCGTGGCGGGTGGAACGGGGGTTGGAGTCCCGGCATCGGACGGAGTGACGGGCGGGGGTTCGGTGGTGGGGCCCATAGCGGGACGCGGTTCCTCTGCGGAGTCGGATCCTAGACGCGGTGCGGCACGCGCGCTGCGGATGCTGCCGGCCAGCTCCGCCTGCACCGACCCAGGATGCCGGTCCCTGAGCAGATCCAGGTATTCGTCCAGGCGCTCCGGTCGGTTGAGTCCGACCAGATCATGGGCGAACGCGAGCAGGAACAGTCCCTCGGCGTCGAGGTCCTCTGGAACCTGCTTCTCCGGGGCGAGAAGCTCCACCACACGCTCTGGCTGTCCTGCGAAGAACGCCAGGACGGCACGTTCCCGGACCGGCAGCAACGCCAGCTTCTCCCCCAGCTCGTCAGGCAGGATCGTGTCCCGGACCCATCGGTCCTGGGGCACGGAAACCAGGGGGGTCCGGTCGGCAACCAGCAGCGCTGAAACCCCGCGGGAGCCAGTGACGTCGAGTCCGATCCAGAGCCGGGCAGGATCCGCAACCATCGAGACCACCGGGCCTCCGACCTGGAACCATCCGACCCACCGCCGGGTTGGATGATGCATCAGCAGGACCCGTCCCCGGTTTGTGACCGTCCCATCCAGGGTCGCCACCCACAGCCAGGGTCCATCGCGGTGCAATGCCGTCACAGCGCCGGGAATGCGGCTGGATGGCGTGACAGGATCCACCCGGTGCTTGAGCGCGATATTTTCCCGGGCCCGGCTGGCCCGTTCCCGCATGCGATCCCGGATCTGGCCCAGCACCCGCTGACGGGCCGCCGCCTGGGCCGCACGGGTCGGCCTGAACCCGGGTGTGACCGATGCACCCAGGCCTCCCGGCACCGTGATCGACACCGGTGCGAAGCGGTTCTCCACGATGTTGTCGGCCGGGTTGAGCCAGTGGAGCCCGGCGTCGCTGCCGATCCAGAATCCCCCGCCTCCATCCCCCTCGATGCAGCGGAGCCGGAGGCGGTCGGTCCGCGGGTTGCCGTTGGCGAATTCCTTCGAGATCGGGATCCACTGCTGGGCCTGTCGATGTCGGAAGCTCGCGAGGGATTCCGACACGGCGCCCATCCATTCCTTCGAGGAGGTGAAATCCAGCCAGGGCTTCGGCTCGCGGGGATCCTCGGAGGAGGCCGACTCGCTGGCCCGGGCGAAGGTCTGGGCACCCGGAGGCAGGAACCAGAGCGTCCCGAACCGTCCGAGGGTGGCCACGGTCCCCTCGGATTCGGCGAAGCCCGCGACCTCCGACGTGACAAATCCCTGGGCCGGCCCATAGGGCTGCGTCGCCCCTGTCTCGAAATCGATCGAGGCGATCCCGCCGTCGAGACCCAGCCACAACCGCTTCGCATCCACCATCAGGGCATTGACCGCGTGGGGCTCCACCGGACCGCGCACGGGCTCGAACCGCCCGAGGGTCTCGACGTAGGACCACAGTCGCCCCCGACCCGTGTTCAGGTTGGTATCCCCCCACGGTCGGATCGAGGCCCAGACCCGGCCACGCGCCGCGGCCAGTTCCTCGACGGCGGCCACGGGATAGACCGCCGGCGGCAGGGCCGGGATCAGGCGGGGTCGAAGCTGCGGGATCCATTCCAGCCGTCTCAGCACGAGGCAGTCGGGCGGCGCGGCATTCGTCTCGGCCCGCAACGACATCGGCAACGCCCAGAGCATCCCCAACAGGACTCCTATCCTCCCCGTGATCGCCCAACCCTGTGACACACCGCAACGATGGGGACCCGGACCGCGATCACAAGGCCCTTCCGGGGTCGTGCCGGTTCCGACAAAACCGCGGAGACACCCCTTCAACCTGCCACCCGTGGCCGTGCGTCCAGCACCGGCGGGATCCGATCGCGTCGCAACGCCTTCTGCAGGGCGAGGAACTCGGCGGCATTCTCCGAGGTCAGCATGCCGACCAGCCGATCTTCCTCGACCACCAGTGCCGCCGGGAGGCCGGACTCCTCGAGACGCATCATTGCCGTCTCGAGCCCCTCGCCCGGATCCAGCACGGCTGCGTCCCGACGGACCACCTTCTCCACCAGGGTCGACTCGCCCCCCTGCCGCAGTCCCTCGAACAGCTCGGTCCGGGTGACCACACCGACAATCCGTCCCTCTCCGGACACCACTGGAAACTCGGCCTGGGAGTCCTCGATCAGCCACCCGGCCACCTTCGACAGGGGATCCTCCGGGGCGACGACCCTGAAGCGCCGCAGCATCACGCGTCGGACGGTCGCATCCCCGATCGCCGAACGCATCTCCATCGAGATCGCCTCGCCCCGGGCCTCCATCCAGACAAACACACCGATGATGCCGAGCATCGGACTGGAGGCCAGAAACGCGGCACCGATGAAGAGAACCGCCATCACCCTCCCCACGGAGGCGGAGATCCGGGTGGCGCGGACCGGATCGATCCAGAGCGCCAGCAGGGCCCTCAGGACGCGGCCGCCATCCATCGGGAACGCCGGAAGCAGGTTGAAGGCGACCAGTCCGGCGTTGATCAGGAGGAGCCTCGGAAAGAAGCCGGCCGACTCGAGCTCCCGAATGGATCCGGGCATCTCGTCGGAGAGATGGAGTCCCAGTCCCAGTCCCACGGCGATCACGACATTCACCAGCGGACCCGCCACCGCGATCACGAGCTGCTGGAGCGGCGCCTCCGGGATCCGATCGAGACGGGCCACCCCACCCATCGGGAGCAGGGTGATGTCGCGCGTCACAACCCCGTAGCGACGCGCAGCCATGGCGTGGCCGTACTCGTGCAGGAGGACGCAGAGGAACACGCCGAGGAACATCGAGACACCCGGAAGCGCCGATGCCCATCGGCCCGTCTGGATGCGGGAGCCGAGTCCCACCAGCACAAGGAACACGAGGAACGTGTAGTGGAGGTACACATCGACTCCCCAGAGTCGCCCGAGCTTGAGGGACCACTTCATCGCAGGCCCATCGGTAGCCTCCCGACGCCTCGCGTCAATGCGGGGCTCCTGCGAGGCAGGGCTGGACACCCCGTCACAGCTCCGTGGCGGCCACCCGTCGGAGACCCATCCGGAGCGGGACCGCACCCGACAACAGGCTGATCGCGAGGAAGGCCGTCCCGGAGGCCAGGGCGTGGTACGGCCTGAATTCCCCGACCGCCTCGGGCCGCCACCCCCAGGGACTTCCCAGCGCGAGAAGGACCACCGAGCCCACGATGTACAGGAAGCTGAGGACGAGGCAGAACGTGCCCCCGAAGCCGCTCACGATCTTGGCCGGGTTCGTCTCCCGGAAGTTCGGGTACAGGGCCCCCAACCCCACCGCGATGGCGTTGAGGGTGAAGGTCATCACGACGATCACCGCGGCGAAGAACAGCGTGTGGGCG
>CAZZKQ010000201.1:0-6367 GCA_964654875.1 uncultured Verrucomicrobiota bacterium
CGATCGCACGCGGTGGTCGAAAGCTGGAGGCGTTGTCGGGCATGGCGGTCGAGAAAGTCGCCACGGCCTCCCTCCGATCCATGATCCCGATGCTGGATGCCTCAACCTGCCGCAGTCTGGCGCAGGAACTCGAGCGGGCCGAGGAATCCAGGGACACGGCGGAACGGATCCTCGAGACCGAGCGGAACTGGTCCCTGGCCGCCTTCGGTCTGGTGGCCAAGGTGGGTGAGCGGGTTGGAGCCGGTTCCGAGGCCCAGGCCCGCAAACAGTTCTTGACCCGGTATCGGGAGACGGAGCGGGACACCCGCCGACTCATCCTCTCCCTCGCCGCCCGATCGGTTTCGCTTTCGACCGGCCAGACGGTGGGCGCCCCCTCCGACCTGGTGCCAGGAGTCCTCAAGGCTGTCCCGGTGGATCCCGAGACCGGTGTGCCGTTTACCGCGCTGCCTGGGACACCGTAGGACCTTGGCTTCGGAGACCCCGATCCAGCCGGGAACGGACCGGTGCATTCCTCGCTTGGCGACCGGCGCGGGCCGGGACACCGTCCATCCATGGCCTTCGATGGTACGGATTTTGTGGATGCCGACGTGGCACCGACCCGGACTCCACCTCCTGGGAATCGGGCACCGACCCGTGAGGAATTGGACGCCCAGCTGACGGGCACCCAGCAGCAGCTCGCCAAGCTGAAGGAAGCCCAGGACCAGCTGGAGAGAGCGCGTGCCGCAGTCGAAGAGATGCGGAGGAGGCGGGCGGAGTTCGGCAATGGACGGACCGAGATGCTGCAGGCCCTCGCCCGAGGTATCGGCATCCTCGACAAATCAGAACACCAGGCCCGCCAGGACGCCGAGCAGATGGCCAAGTCGTTGGTCGGACTCCGCGAGGCCCTGGGATCGGTCGAGCAGCTCAATGAGCAGGCCTGGACCGCGGAGAACTGGGAGAAGGAACTGACCCGGGCCCTGACCACGATCGAGAACGCCCGGAGGGAATATCTGGGCGCCTGCCGTAGCTGGCCGGTCCTCGACGCCAGGGCGACCGAAACCGAGACACGATCCGGTTCGGGGTCCGATCCAGTCCGGGGACTGGCCTCGCTCCCGATGATGTCCCTCTGTCGGCTGGGTCTTGCGTTGACCTGGCCCGTCGCGGTGGCGGCGCTGATCGGGGTAGTTGTTCTGGTCGTGGTTTCGGTGAGACGCTGAAACGGCAGGTCACAACCCCCATGGGCTGGTTTGGAAACAAGGACAGTGCGGATCCGCTGGCGGCCCGGGAACGGGAGCTGGAGCAGGAGATCGCACGGCTGACCCAACAGGTCAGCCACTTGGCCCAGGAACAGCCCAAGCCCGTCGTCCGGCCCCCGGCGGTTCCGCAGGACGCTGCGACGGGATCGAAGGCCTTCGGGGAACGGTTGGAACCGAATCCGATTCCGGTCCCCCAGCGGCCCCCGGGCTACTACAACGAGTTCGGGGTCGCGAAATTCGATCTCGTGGCCGCGATCCGTCGGTGGTCCGTCCATTTGAGGGGCCCTGCCTCCAACAACCCCCGGATGGCACGGATGCTCGCGGCGGGCAGCGTGCAGGGACTCCGGACGCTCCGCTATGAGCGTCGTGTGGCCCGGAACCGGTTCATCGCCCTATTTGTCATCCTGCTCCTCATCCTCTGGGGGCTGACCTACTCCTACCTCCGGATCCGTTAGCCTCGCGGGTGTCCCAATCCGGGCTTCTGATCGAGGACATCCCGGAGGGCCCGGATTGCCGTCGTTCGATCCCGGAAGGTAGGCTGCATCGATGCATCGCCTCCTCCGGACCGCAACCCTCCTCCTGGGCTTCGTCGTCACCGCAACGGCAGCGGAAGACCTCGTCCTGCGGGAGGGCGTCGCCGTGGCCTTCGGTGGACGCATGGGCCGTGTGCCATTCCGCATCGACCCCGTGGAGGCCCGCATCGTCCAGGGAACCTGGACCCTGCCCAAGGCGGGCGATCTTGTGGTCCTGCCCGCGGGAACCAATGCGGTCTGGGAGACTGTGGTGGCGAAGCCCGGAGGCGACTTCGAGCATCCTGCGGTTCGCGGCGGCTACGTATCGGTGCCATTCGTGTCGGACAAGGAACGCGTCCTTCTCCTGCAGGCGGCGGGACACCAGATGGTCTACGTGAATGGCGTCCCACGGGCCGGGGACATCTACCGAAACGGATCGGTGTCCCTGCCGGTGGTGATGCGGATGGGCACGAACGAGCTGTTGTTCGCGACGGGCCGTGGTGCCTTGAACGTCCGCCTGGCGGAGCCCACCGAACCGATCGCACTTGAGTCGAGGGACCCCACGTTGCCCGACCTCGTCCTGGGCCAGCGCAATGACACGGTCGGTGCCGTGCTCGTGGTCAATGCCACAGGAAAGCCTGTCGGGGGACTGACCCTTCGGGCGACCGTGGCGGGTGGCGGAACCACCGACAACCCGGTCCCCACTGTCCCGGCGTTTGGCGTTCACAAGACTCCGTTCCGGATCGTTCATTCGGGACGCTCCCGGACCAACCGGTTGGATCTTTTCCTGGAACTGCGTGACGGCCGGACCCGTCTGGCGACCCGGACCTTCCCGCTTTCCCTCCTGCCGCGGGAGTCGACGCGTCGTGAAACATTCGTCAGCGGGATCGACGGCTCGGTCCAGTACTATGGCTTCGTGCCGGCTCGCCCTTTGGACGGGGACACAACCGCTCCGGGCCTTGTGCTCAGCGCCCATGGAGCCGGGGTGGAGGGCGCCGGTCAGGCAGCGTGCTATGTCCCCAAGGCCAGCCTGCACATCGCGGCCCCCACCAACCGTCGGCCGTTCGGGTTCGACTGGGAGGACTGGGGACGCCGGGATGCCATCGAGGTTCTGGATCGCGTGCAGAACCTCTATCGAACCGACCGTTCGCGGACCTATCTGACGGGACATTCCATGGGAGGGCATGGCACGTGGCAGATGGGCGGCACGTTGCCCGACCGGTTCGCAGCCCTCGCACCCAGCGCCGGATGGATCAGCTGGGGTACCTATGGCGGTGGACGGCGACCCTCACCCACCAACGAGGTGCAGCGCCTGATCCAGCGGGCCGCCACGCCGGTCGACACCTTCGTGCTGGCGACCAACTACCTCCAGCACGGGATCTATATCCTCCATGGTGATGCCGACGACAACGTACCGGTTGCCCAAGCCCGCACGATGCGGGAGCTGCTGGGGACGTTCCACCATGACTTTGCGTGGCATGAGGTGCCGGGAGCCGGGCACTGGTTTGGGAACCAGAGCGTGGATTGGCCGGGGATCTTCGACCTCATCGCACGCCATCGTATCCCGGGACCGACCGAGGTCCGGCGACTCCGCTTCACCACGGCAAACCCGGGGATCTCCTCGAAATGCCAGTGGGCGTCGATCGAAGCACAGATCCATGCGCTCGCACCGAGCCGGATCGACGTGGAATGGGATGCGTCCTCGCGTCGCATCTCCGGCAGTACCGAAAACGTCGCCCGTCTCGCGTTGCACCTGGATCGTCTCGAGAAGGGCTCCATCCCGACCCTGACGCTGGATGGCCAGACGCTCACGAATCTCGTGCAAGAGGGTTCCACTCCCCGGGGTGTCACACCGAGGACCGTGTGGGTGACACGCCAAGGGGATCGGTGGTCGCCTTCCGGACCGGCCTCTGTTGTCGACAAGGGGCCGCATCGGGCCGGGCCGTTCAAGGAGGCCTTTGCCCATCGGGTCCTCCTGGTCTACGGCACCCAGGGGACTGCAGAGGAGAACGGCTGGGCCCAGGCCAAGGCTCGGTTTGACTCCGAGAGCTTCTGGTATCGGGGAAACGCGAGTCTGGAGATGATTCCCGACACGGACTTCGATCCCGGACGGCATCGGGATCGTGGGGTGATCCTGTATGGCCATGCGGACAGCAACGCCGCATGGAAGGTTCTGCTCGCGGACAGCCCGGTCCAGGTGCGACGCGGATCGGTCCGAGTCGGTGGTCGGCAGACAACGGGGATGGATCTCTGTTGTCTCTTCGTCAGGCCGCGCCGGGACAGCGATGTCGCCTGCGTCGGGGTGGTGTCAGGAACGGGCCCGGTGGGGATGCGGCTGGCGGATCGGGTGCCCTATTTCATGGCAGGCGTGGCGCTGCCGGATGTGACGGTGTTTGGCCCCACCACCCTGGAGCTGGGTTCGGGAGCGGTCCTGGGTGCCGGCTTCTTTGGCAACGACTGGACCGTGGAGAATGGCGAGTTCGCGTGGCGGTAGCACCGGGGACGCAGCGAGTTGCCCCGCGGGACAGGTCCCCTATTTCGAGCCCAGGGCGCTCGCCATCGTGAAGATCGGAAGCAGGAGTCCGAGTGCGAGGAACCCAATCGCCGCTGCGACCCCGCAGAGGATCGCGGGTTCGATGAGTCGGACCGCCTGGTCGACCTGACGATTCGTTCGTCGCTCGACCGTGTCGGCGATCTGCACCAGGACCTTGTCGAGGTTGTTGGATTCCTCGGCCACGGTGATCATCGCCAGGATCTGCTCCGGGATGAAGTCGCCCTTCCCGAGCTCCTCGGAGAGGCGTTTGCCGTCCCGGACCGCCTCGGTCGCGCTCGCGATGCGCTCAGCGAGAAGGTTTGAGCCGGTGGCGTCCTTGCTGATCTTCAGTGCGGCCAGGAGAGGGACGCCGTTGGCGAGCATGGTGCCGAGGATCCGGCAGAATCGGGTGATGGCGAGGAGTCGGAGGGCGGAGCCCACGACCGGGATCTTGAGGCGCCAGATCTCGAGCTTCCGGCTGACCGCCTCGTTCTGGCGCTGGGTCCAGAGGAGACCTCCGACCCCGGTGAGTCCGACGATCAGCAGGTACCAGTATTTCCGGACGATGAAGCTGGCCGTGAACATGATCTCCGAGGGCAGCGGTTTCTTCACGTTGCCGAGGAGGGGCTCGAACTTGGGCACGAAGAACATCAGGGCGGCGAGCATCACGACGGTCCCAAGTCCGGCGAGCAGGGCGGGGTAGATGAGGGCGCCCAGGACCTTGCTGCGGAGCTCCTCGAACCGTTCGATGAAGCCCGCGAGGCTGCGCAGGACCTCCTCGAGGAACGCGGCGCGCTCGCCGGCCTGCACCATGGCGGTGTGCAGCGGGGGAAAGACCTCGGGATACTGCCGCAGCGTCTCCGTGAGGGAACGGCCGTCGGCCACGGAGGCCCGGATTTCCCGGAGCAGTTCCTTCACCGGGGGCGACGGGGTCGACTTCACGAGCGAGTCCATCGCCCGGAGGAGCGGAACCCCGGAGCCGAGAAGGTCCGCCAGCTGCCCGTAGAGCAGGCCCAGTTCGGCCGCCTTCACCCGACGACGTCGTGGCTTGCCCGATGCGGCGGCGCCGACGCCCTTCACCGACACCGGGAAGAGCCGCTTCTCCTCGAGCATTCGAAGTGCGGCACTTTCACTGTCGGCCTCGAGGGTTCCGGCGACGCGCGCGCCGGACTCGTTCATCGCGGTGTAGGCGAACTTGGCCATCGGGATGCCGGACTACAGTGCCGTGCAGAGCACCACCTCGTCGGGGGTCGTGACGCCCGCGCGGACCTTGATCCAACCGTCCTCCCGGAGAAGGCGGAGTCCGCTCGAGCGACCCGCGGCGACGATCTGTGGTGATGGGGCGCGCTCGATGATCCTCTCGGCGATGACCTCGTTCATCACAAGGAGTTCGTAGAGCCCGCTCCGACCGCGGTAGCCCGTGTTGCGGCAATGGGGACAGCCGGTTCCCCGCACCAGGCGTTCACCGGGCGCGAGGACCAGGTCCCGAGGCAGCGTTCCGGGCTCTGGCTCGTACTCCTCGCGGCATTTCGGACACACCCTCCGCACCAGGCGCTGGGCCATCGCCCCGATCATCGTGCTGCTGACGAGGAAGGGTTCGACCCCCATCTCGACGAGTCGCATCGCTGCGGAGGCCGAATCGTTCGTGTGGAGTGTCGACAGCACCAGGTGGCCGGTCATCGCCGCCTGGGTCGCCGCCCGGGCGGTCTCGAGATCGCGGATCTCACCGATCATCACGACATCCGGGTCATGACGCAGGATCGCTCGGAGCCCCTTCTCGAAGGTCATGCCCACCTGGTGGTTCACCGGGATCTGGTTCACCCCCTGGAGGTGGTATTCGACCGGGTCTTCCACGGTCAGAACCTTGATGCCGGGTCCGACGATGGCGTTGAGCGCCGCGTAGAGGGTGGTGGTCTTTCCGGCACCGGTCGGACCCGTGACGAGGAAGATCCCGTGCGGACGGTCGATGAGGCCCTTGAACAGGCCGTAGGTGGCGTCGTCCATCCCCAGCTGCTGCAACGTGAAGAGTACGGTCGACTTGTCGAGAAGACGCATGACGATCTTCTCTCCGAAGAGCGTCGGACAGA
>CAZZKQ010000202.1:0-6361 GCA_964654875.1 uncultured Verrucomicrobiota bacterium
ACGTCGTAGTAGGCCTTCCTCTCCTGCTGGATCTGCGACGACATGCTGTAGAAGCGCTGCGGGCTCCGTTCCGACCGCGCCAACACGCTGTCGGCAATTGCCCGCGCGATGCGTCCGTTGCCGTCTTCGAATGGGTGGAGGGTCACGAACCAGAAATGCGCCAGGGCCGACCGGATCACGGGGTCGGTGGGTGACGGGGTATTGAACCATTCCAGGAACCGCGCCATCTCGCCTTCCAGCCGCTCATGAGCGGGGGCCTCGAAATGAACGGTCTCCCGACCACCATACGGCCCCGAGATCACCTGCATGGGGCCATTCGCGTCCTTCCGCCAGCCTCCCGCGGTGATGCGCTGCGGGCCGCTTCGGCCGGTGGGAAACAGGGCGGCGTGCCAGCCGAACAAACGTTCCGCCGTCAGCGGCAGGTCGTAGGCGTTCGTCGCATCGAACATCACCTCCACAATACCCTCCACGTTTCGATCCACCGTCGGCAGACCTCCGGCATCCAAGCCCATGCGCCGGGCGATCGAGGAACGCACCTGTAGGGTGTCGAGGTTCTCGTCTTCTATCTCACTGGTCTTGACTACGTCCTGGGTCAGCATCTGCAAGGCGGCCGCTTCCCGCAGCTGGAAGCCGAGGGACTGCATGCGGCCGATCTGCCGCCCCTGCAGATGGCGGACTTCCGCGAGAGGTCCGGCCAATTTGGCGGCGTCCCAATGCAGATCCGGCCAGTTCAGTTGCTCATGGATGTACATGCTATCTCCGCGAAGACTGCGGTGATTATGCCCCTCAATCACCGCAGGGACAACCGAATCTCCGCTTCAGATGCGGTGAATAGCCGTCCTATTCGCCGCAAAGCCCTCTTGATGGGGATCATAGTGGGAACAATGCCCGGTTGCCGTCTCTCTTCCCGCGCGATCAGGAGGTGGCGGGTCTCCAGACAAGGTCCCGTGGGGTGATAAAGGGACAGGTCATTAGTCTGCCCACGGATCACATTCCAACCTGCCGCAACCACGGTGCGGTTGGTGCCCATCCTGATTCGGTTCCCAGGGTAGGTCCTCGTTCCTCGGTCCAACCCTGGGCTCAAGGCCTCAACGCCGTTGGCGTTGTTTCTAGTGAAGACCACCGCAGCCAGGCGGGACGGGCCTTTGGATGGGGGCCAGGTCATGTATTGCGCCAGAGCCCGGGGCTCCAACCCGAGATTCACCGTTTGATTCCATGGTCTGGGGACAGGCCCTTACGCTGGGGCGCAGGCACTTACGACTGGGTTGGGCGGCGGCGGGCCGTTTTATGACAGGGTGTCGAATGGATGATACCCCTTGGGGACAGACCCTTGAGGCACTGGCGGGACAGTTGAAGGCGCCCGGCCTTTGGGGCCACGTCCCACAGCCCTTGGGGCCAGGCCATCAATTTGAACCCGCCACTGGGGCCAGGCCCTTCGCATAAAGGGACAGGTCCTGCCCGTGCGGTTCTCCCCGAGGCTCCCTTGGAGGGGGTGGGGACAGGCTCCAGAGCCGGCTGGCAAGGTTTGGGGCCAGGTCATGAGTCCGCGTCGACCTCGTCAGGAGCCGCTGATTTCGAGGGCCAGGTCATTGGGAGAACGCCGCCCGGATACGTTCTCTCTTCCTGCGCGATCAGGAGTTGGGGGGTCTCCAGACGAGGTCCCGGGTGTCGAGAACGAAGCCCTGACCGTTGTTGGTGCTTTGCTCCTCGTCCCCTTCCCAGGTCAGCACCTCACCACCCGTCACGAGGATCCCATGATCCCCAACGCGGGTCGCACGATGGCCATGGATCCAGCCCGGGCCCTGGCCCGTTGGCTCGAGGCGGTCGATGCGCCACGTGCGGAGGTCCAACCGGTGGACCGGGGTCTGTTCGTAGTCCCGGCGACCCCAGTAGCCGAGCGACCCGATGACGTAGAGGGCGTCGTCGACACGAGTCGCGGTGTGGAAGTCGGTCGGTCGGAACACCGATTCCGGATAGCCGAGGATGGAGATCGACCCATCGGTGTCGCGGATGAAGACGTCGTTGTAGATGCAGAAATCCGGATCGTAGCTGTCCTCGTGTTCGCCTCCGATCAGCACCATCCGGCCATCGGGCAGCAGGGTCAGGGATTGACCGAACCGTTGCGCACACCACACCGGTTCCCGTCCCATCGACGACGGCCCCTTGAAGTGTTGGGTCGCCGAATACCCGCAGACACCCGAGCGGATCATGCCGATCCAGAACGGCTCCTCCATCCGCTCCGGGTTCGACGAACCATATCGACGGGTCCGCGCCCGGAGGAAGTCGTCCCGCGTCACGCCCTCCAACAGCCCGATATCGGGTTCCGCCGGCAGCTCCATCAACACCCGACGTCCCTCATTTCCCAGTCGGCGGGAATCCGCCCCCGCGTCGAGCAGCCGGGTGATGATCCGACGGTTCCGGGCGACACCGAGGGCCGTACCCCCATTGTGTTCGAGGTCCAATTGAGCCCCGGCGTTCAGCAGAAGCTCCACGCCGTCCTCAAACCCAACCTCTGCGGCTTCCATCAGGGCCGTGGTCCCGAACTCGTTGGTCCGTTCCACATCGAATCCGAGCTCCAGGAGCCATCGCAACAGAGCCGTCCGCCGACACTGAATCGGATGGAAAAGTGGCGGCATCCCGCAGCGTCCGACGGCCTCCAGATCCGCTCCGCGTTCCGCCAATAGCGAGGCTTTGGCCAAGTCTCCCGTCTGCAAGGCCACGAGCCAGGCTGTCCTGGACCACCAGTCCCGCTCCTCGAGGGGAACTCCGCTGGCCAACAGGCGCCGGACCTCGTCCAGGGTTCCGATCGCGACCGCCCGGATCAGCGGCGTCCAGGCCAGTTGCGACTCGTCGGCCCCGGCCTCAAGGAGTTGTTGGACCGCATCGAATCGACCCAATCGGGACAGAACCCTCAGGCCGGATTCCCCGTGGGTGGAGATCCGATTGAGGTCCACCCGATGCGCGATCAGGAGTCGAAGCAGTTCGGGCAGCCGATTGTCGTCGAAGACGTCCCGTCCATGGATCGCATCGACCAGGGCTCCGTACCCGTTGGCATCCCTGTAGTGCAGGTCGGCGCCCCGATCGATCAGCGCCTGGACTTCCGAGGGATCCCCAGCGCCCAGGGCCTTCCTGAGCGAGGCGTTGTCCGGCGGATCGATGTCACGGGCCATGTCGAGAAAACCTATGGGTCTCCGGGAATGCGGTGAAGCCAAACAGCCGGGTCGGTGCGGAACGAGGCGATGTGTAGGTTCTCTGAACTGGGTTGTGGAAACAGACTGGAACGAACGGTTCCAGTGGCACGGTCGTCAACTCGAGCCCGAATCCACCACCGGCTTGTTACCTTCCCGCGCAGGGACTAGCCTGAGTCAGTGAAGGTTGTCGGAAGACGAACACTGCGTTCGGAGCCCGGTCTCTCGAGTCCGAAAGAGGCCTTGGAACGCGCCTCGGCGCTTCAAGCCCAGGCAGACCTCCTGAATCCCTATCCTCGCCCCCGGGGTTTTGTTTATCGGGCGCGGACTCGGGAGGACTATGAGCGTTGGCGTAGGTCCCAGGCCAATCCGCGTCTTTGGTGAGGCCGAAGAATGTCCGGAACCTTCTCTCCGCTTCTGAAAGTCTGCCGCCTCCTGAATCAGGCGGGGGCCCGATACCTCATCATCGGTGGCCAGGCGTGCATCCTGCACGGTTTGGTGCGAACCACGGAAGATGTCGACATCCTGATTCCCGTGGATGAGGAGAATGGCCTTCGTGTCATTGAAGGGTTATCCGCCTTGGCCGACGGAGCTGCCAAGGAGTTGAAGCCCCGCGATTTCATCGAGAACGTCGTGGTCAAAATCGCCGACGAGGTGGAGGTGGATGTCAGCACTCACGCGTGGAAGGTCACCTTCGACGAGGCAAGTCCACTGGCGTGCAACGTCGAAATCGATGGTGTGGCCATTCCTTTTCTGGGCTTGGATTCCTTGATTGCGAGCAAGGAGACCTATCGCGAGCAGGATGTCGCGGACCTTCAGAGGCTGTTGGAGCTCAGGCGGCGCAGATAGGTCTTCCATCCTGAATTGGGACCCTATGACGTGTTGGGAGGAACACGAATGAACCGAAATCTCGCCGCAGCCCTCCAGGTCCTCACCGTGCTGGTCGGCCTGGGTGCCTTGGCATTTCTGCTCTGGGAACCGCACGTCGAGGGCAGAAACATGAACGCAACACTCTTCGAGATCTACTTCCAGGATCCCTTCCTGGCCTACGCCTATACCGGGTCGATCGCCTTCTTCACCGCGCTCTACCAGGTGTTCCGATTGCTGGGATATGTGGCGGCCCGTGATCTGTTGTCCTCCCGTTCCGTGAAGGCCCTGCAGACCCTCAAACGCTGTGCGGTGACCCTGATCGCCTTTCTGATCGGGGCCGAGGTCTACCTCCACCTCATCCAGCGTTCCAAGGGGGAGGACATCGCCGGCGGAGTCATGATCGGACTGGTCCTCATGGTGGCGTCTACTGGGGTTGCCATCGTTGCCGCGGTGTTGGAGCGATCCCTGCGGAGGGCTGTCCAGCGGAGGTCCGCCTAGATCGAGGCGCGGATCCGAAGGTCGGGGATCATCGCAAAATGGCGGTCGGTCGTGATCAGGGTTGCGCCGGCGCGTCGGCTGCAGGCCGCGATCGCGACGTCGGTCAGGGGAAGCACGATTCCCTGTCGACCCAGCAACCAGGCCAACTCTGCGGTCTCGGTCCATAGGTCCCCATCGAGGGGAATCTCATGCATCAGGCTGAACAGCATCGTCATCCGCTCCTTCGCCGGCGGAGAGACAATGCCGCGCAGGACCTCGGCTCGTATGATGCCACAGGTTACGGCCTCGTTCCGCCGCAGGGCCTCATCGAGGCGTGGATAAAGTGCCAGGTCATCAGTCCGAGACGCACGCTGGCCCGACTCAAGGCAGCCGTCGCGGCGGGGACCGTGCCGAATGACTTCAACGTCTCCAAGGAAACCACCGAGCGTCAGGACCGTGCGCGAACGACCCTGTGGAGAAACGACAACAGCAACTTCGAGGGCCTCAAGAACATCAAGGTGCCCGTGCTGGTGACCGACGGACGCAACGATGTCATCGATCCGCCGAAGAACTCCCTCATCATCGCCAACCAGATCCCGTTCGCCTGGTTGGCCTTCTACAAGGGGGGCCACGCGTTCCTGTTCCAGTCCCACGAGCAGTTTGCCGCCACCGTCAACGCGCGTTCCTCCGCTAAACCGACCTCCGGTGGCTGCCCAAGCGGGAGCGGGGCAGGCGAATGGGGTCAGGTCATTGGGAGTTTGGGTGCGTCCCGCCTGCTCAGGACGCTTGGCGGATGGGGGGACATGTCATGGGCGCCGGCCCGACCGAAACCGTCATCGCAGCCGATTCAAAGCTGTAATAGCCTGTCGACGCGTTAGGGCTCAAGAGGACAGACCCACATGCCGTCTCCACCGGATACAACCCGAACCCGCCGATCCCGGATTCACACCCTCCTGTCCGCCTCGGCGTTCAAACCCTATTTGAAGTCCCTTGTCGCCAATCAGCGGAACGACCACCTGGTCCTCCGTCTTTTGGCGAGGGCAGTCGCCGAGGAGCCGACGGCCTGCAAGATGGCGCATCACCCGGATCTCAGGGAGTTCCTGCCTCTCGTCCGGGAGAAGCGGGACGAGTTGCGTCGATCGGAGCTGCTGGGGTACGCGGCTCTCTACCGGGCGGCCGGGCTCAGTTCCGAGGCCCATGAACTCGCCGCCATGGCCCGAACGGCGATCGACTCCCATCTGGTGAAGGCCAGAGCCTATGAATCCTGGCACAATCCACTGAGCAGGGGGGGCATCACCCTCGGAGAAGCTCTGCGGTCGCTGAAGGGGTTGGAGGGGGCCCTGCAACAGGAAGCGGTGCCGCTCATCATCCAGCTGGTGGAGAATCCCCGATTCAAGCTGCGGTGGGATCCGTTTCCGGGACGGACCTCGATGGACGTCCACGACTGCATCCACATCGTTCTGGGGCGGGGTCTCCTGCCGATCGATGAGGCCTTCGTACTCGGCTTCACCATGGGGTGCACGGACCGGTTCTCCTCGCTCCAACAGCGGGCCTTTCTCTCGGTTGTCCGACGATTCTACCCACAGGACTATCGGTTCACTCCGGATCAGGAGAAGGTGTTTCAGGACGCCGCCGCACTTGGATTCATCTCGGATTGCCGCCCCCTTTCCGAGGTCGACTTCACGGTCTTCATGGATCGCCCCCTGAGCGAGATCCGAAAGGATCTGGGCATCGAGGAATACCTGCTGCGGGCCTACTTCCAGAAAGAGCGCTGCCGGTTGCCCAACAATCCAGCCTCGCAGCGGCTGCTGGACTGAGGGAGATGC
>CAZZKQ010000203.1:0-6352 GCA_964654875.1 uncultured Verrucomicrobiota bacterium
GCAGCTCGGACATCGTTCTCGGCTGCGAGCTCAAACTCGAGGGGGGCAACGTTCCGGCCCTGACCCCGGGACAGACCAACAATGTCATTCAGGACCTCGCCGAGTTTCCGCCCGTGTACATCAGCGAGATTGTTCCGAAGAATGCCACCGGACTGAGGGACGGAGCGGGCGAGCGCGAGCCGTGGATCGAGATCGTCAACCGCGGCGACGAGGCGGTCAGCCTCGAAGGCTGGACCCTCAGCACCGCGACGGGCGATCTCGGGCGGTGGACCTTCCCGGTCGGAGCCCTGCTCAAGCCCCGCACGGCCACCGTCATCATCGCCGATGGACAGACCCTCCAGGGACTTGGATCCGAATGGCACACGACATTTGTCCTCGATCCCGTCCAGGGTGTCGTGCTGCTCAGTCGACCCCAGCCCGGTGGATTGGCCGTGGTGGACTACCTCAGATATCGGGACGTTCCCGAGGACCGGGCCGTGGTGGCCGATGCCACGGGACTGCCCGGGCTTGGACGGATCGTGGACCCGACCCCAGGCATCGACGATTCGGGCTCGGCCCCGAACCAGGTCCCGCAGTTCGCCGCGCTCGGTGATCAGACCGTGGTTGCGGGTTCATCGCTCGCCCTGCAGCTGGTCGCGAGCGATCCGGATCCAGGACAGGCGCTTCGGTTCGAACTCGTCTCCGGTCCCGCGGGGATGACGGTTTCGCCGCAGGGGCGCGTGGACTGGACACCGGGGCCCGCCCAGATCGGGGGATTCGAGGTCCAGGTCCGCGTCGTCGATGATGGAACCCCGCCACTGGCGGCCACGGCGGGCTTCGTGTGTCGGGTCCGGTCGGTGAGCGCTCCCGTGATGTCAGCCGTCCTCGATGGAGACACCCTCGTGCTGGGGTTGCCGACGACCCCCGGGGTGGTCTACCGGGTCGAGGTGCAGTCGGGTCTCGAGTCCCCCGCATGGACCCTCCTGCGGGAGTTCAACGGCACCGGTTCGGTCGAGCTGGTCCGCGACCCCGTGGCCGGCGAGCGTCGCTTCTATCGGGTGACACTGCCCTGATTGGAAGGGTGCAACGACGCCCCCTTCCCATGTCCCTTCGCTGGGGATCGGTGAACAACGTGGGATTGAGTCGGTTGTGTGAACGCGATGGAGTGGGGATGCATTGGATCCCCACTCCACTCCCACCCTTGAACCGCTGCTGATCGAGGCGGATGCGCTGCTTCGTTCGTTCCCAAAGACCATTCTGAAGGCGGCACAGAAGCTCCGTGATGGAGGGAATCCTGCCGGATTGGTCGGGCTTACCCAGTCGAACCGCTTTGAGTTCGTCGGCATCCTGACCGGGCCGGAAAGCATCGAGGTTCTGCTGACATTCTCGGCAGGCCACAAGGTGTGGTCGGCCAAGTGCAGTCGATGCGCCTCGGGTGGGTGGTGCCGTCATGCCGTCTGCGTCCTGATGGCGATCGAGTCCAGCGAGGGACCGATTCCCGGTCTGGAAAATGTCCCGCCTGGAAATCCGAGGCGTCGGCAGGCCGAGGCGTCCATGAGAATCCCGGTCGATGTCCTCGGATGGCTCGCATCGAATGGGAGAGATCCCCTCAAACCCGCTGAGGAACAGAAGTTGGGGGAGCTGAGGCAGCTGTATCGAATGTATGTGACCCACGGTCGGCTCTTTGACTCCGACTATCTTGTGATCCAGTGGCTCGGGTCGGACCTGAATCACGGCCATCTCAGTCTCAAGGGGCTCGAGCCATCCAGCGAGCTGGAGTTTTTCTTCTCGCTCCGAGCCATCATGCACACCCGGGCGAGGCGGATGCCACCGGAGCTCGAGAGCCTTCCGATTCCGGAGGGGCGTTTTGCACAGCGGTTGGGGGATTGGCAGCTCCAGTTGGAGGTCACACGCTGGCGATTCCGGCTCGATAAACTCCAGGGTCTCTCCAGGGAACGTCTGCCACGCTGTGGATTGAGGTTCCGACTGGATCCCGACCAGGTGATCCCCGAGGTGCAGGAGGAGGCGGAGGAGTGGCGGACCCTCAAGGCCCACGAATACGAGACCTTCTCGAGGACGTTGGCATCGGCGCTGGGTCGGGATGAGACCCTGCTCTGGCAGTCGTTCCGATCCACCGTTCGATTCCACCCGACCGAATACGTCCCGGAGCACGTTGCTCTCCACGCGTGGGTCGGGGCCCATCTCCGTCATGAGTCGCTGCGGGCCCATTTCGTCGACCAGTCGGGCCATCGGCTGGTGATCCATCCGCAGCCCCTTCGCTGGCGGATGACGGAGCCGGTTGGTTCGGATCGGCGCTACCAATTCGAACTTGTGGATGCGGCGGGGCAGTCACCGGGAGTGATCCTGTGCCAGTTCGCCGGAACGCCGACGCTCTATCTCACCTCGATGGGATTGTTCGACGGACCACCCGCTCTTCCATTGGGCCTGAGGTCCGAGACGATCCTGAGGATTCCTGACCGGGCGCTGGAGACCCGATCCGGTCTGCGTCTCATCGAAACCCTGGGTCTGGACCTGCCGGATCGGATAGCTCAACGCCTTGTCACCGTACCCCTTCGGCCGTCGATCGAAGCCCGTCTTTCCAACCGCCATGGGATCGCCTCCGAACGCTGCGTCCTGAAGGTGAGCGCCTTTGGGGAAGGCGGCCGTCACCTGCACAAGATGGGGGATTCCGGATGGTATGAGTCCAAGGGTGGGGTCGAGGAAGGGTTGATCCGGTTCGAGTTCGGGAACCTCTACCCGGTCCGCGGCCTGCTCCGGGAGTCGGGATTCGAGTGGAATCCCTACGACGGGTCCTTCGAGATGCGGGTGACCAAGGCGTTTCCGGGGAAATTTCGGGCGTTTCTGGATCGGCTCCCTCCCATGACCGACCTGCGGCTGGAGCCGCCGCTGGACTCGATCCGGGACGGTGTCGTGGCCGGTTCGGTCCAGCTGGAGGTCGAGGAGAAGGAGGTCGACTGGTTTGATCTGAAGGTGGTCCTGAAAACGGAGGACACGAGCCTGACGCCGGAGGAACTGTCGCTGCTGCTGGGAGCGAAGGGTGAATGGGTGGATCTGAAGGGACGGGGATGGCGACGTCTGGAGTTCAATCTCACCGACCAGCAGGAGGAGGACCTGGCCCGGATCGGGCTCACCGCGCGGGAGCTCTCGGCCGAGCCGCAGCGGCTCCACGCGCTGCAGCTCGCCGCGCCGTCGGTACGGAAGTTCCTGCCGGACCAGACCGCGACTCGGGTCGAGCGTCGCGCCGCCGACCTGAAGGCCCGGGTCACCCCGGACCATCCGGCCGGCATCCAGGCCGAGCTCCGACCCTACCAGGTCGAGGGTTTCCACTTCCTCGCCTATCTCGTGACCAACGGGTTCGGCGGCATCCTGGCGGACGACATGGGACTGGGGAAGACGGTGCAGACCCTGACCTGGCTGGCCTGGCTCCGTGTCGAGGGGGCACAGGCCGAACAGCGGAACTGGCCGTCGCTCGTCGTCTGTCCAAAGAGCGTCCAGGACAACTGGCGTTCCGAGGCGGCCCGGTTCTATCCGGGACTTCGGGTCCAGGTCTGGGGTCCTGACACCCTGAAACGGGAGGACTCCTTCACCGGGGCCGACCTCCACATCCTGAACTACGCCCAGCTGCGGGCGGTGGAGGATCGACTCCAGCGGGTCCGGTTCCTCGCCGCCATCCTCGATGAGGGACAGAACATCAAGAACCCGTCGTCGCAGTCGGCCCAGGTCGCCCGGTCCCTCCAGGCCTCGCACCGGCTCGTGCTGACGGGCACCCCGATCGAGAACCGGCTGATGGATCTCTGGAGCCTGATGGCGTTCGCCATGCCGGGAGTCCTGGGTCCGCGGTCCGGTTTTGGACGCCTCTACGACGCCAAGGGGGATCCGTGGGCCCGGACCCGGCTCGCCGCACGACTGCGCCCCTTTCTCCTGCGGCGGACGAAGTCCCAGGTGGCCCGGGACCTCCCGGACCGCCAGGAGGAGGACCTCTACTGCGAGATGGAGGGCGAGCAGAGGACCCTCTATCTCGCCGAGTTGAAGGTGGCCCGTCGCATCCTGCTCAAGCTGAAGACTCCCGAGGCCCTGAACCGGGAGCGCTTCCACCTCCTGACCTCCCTCCTGCGTCTGCGCCAGATCTGCTGCCACCCGCGTCTGCATCGTCCGGATTCGGAGTCGTCCGGTGCGAAGCTGGAGGCCTTGTTGGAAACCCTCGAGCCGCTCGTCGAGCAGGGGGAGAAGGTCCTGGTGTTCTCCCAGTTCGTGGAGCTGCTGGGCTTCCTCAAGGACGAGTTCGTCGAGCGGAAATGGACCCATTGGTACCTCGATGGGCAGACCGAGAGGCGTGGCGATCTTGTGCGCGACTTCCAGGAACGGGAGGGCGGGGGCGTCTTTCTGATCTCCCTCAAGGCTGGCGGTTCCGGTCTCAATCTCACCGCCGCCAGCTATGTCGTCCTCTTCGACCCCTGGTGGAACCCCGCCGTCGAGAACCAGGCCATCGACCGGACCCACCGCATCGGGCAGACCCGCAAGATCCTGGCCTACCGGTTCCTCATCAAGCACAGCATCGAGGAGAAGATCCGACAGCTGCAGCGGACCAAGAGCAGCCTTGCCGCGGAGGTTCTGGGCGAGGAGCGGTTTTCAGAGGCGTTGACCCTCGACGACCTCAGGTTCCTCCTCGCCGAACCCGATGGGGAAGGGTGAGCTGGTCGGCGCGGGTCCGGGTGCGGCCGAGGAGCCCTGTGAACAAGGCGAACAACCCGGGGGTTGGCGATGATGGAGGTCCCGGGACAAGGTCGGGGGTGTCCGAACCGACCGACTCCGTCTTTGATTCCCTGGCCGCCGAGGTCCCCGCCGACCCAAACCCGCTGGGCGATGTCTCGACCTCCGCGTCCGAGGGTGTGGCGGTATCGACCTCCGCGGTGCCGGATCTGAAGCGGTCGAGGCGGGTCCGCTCCCAGGCTCCGGCGCCAGGGTCCCTCGACCGTCTGCCACCGCATTCCGTCCCGGCCGAGCAGGGGGTGTTGGGATGCCTCCTCCTGTCGCCGACCGATTGCATCGGGTTGTGTGTCGAGAAGCTCAAGGGTGGCTCGGAGTCCTTCTACGACCTGCGGCACCGCACGCTCTACGAGCATCTGGTGTCGATGTACGACACCAAGCAGCCGATCGACCTGATCACGGTCCAGCAGCGTCTTCGGGACGGTTCACAGCTCGAGGCGGTGGGTGGGCTGCCCTACATCGCGGGGTTGATGGATGCGGTGCCGAGCGCGGCCAACCTCGAGTACTACCTCGGGATCGTCCGGGAGAAGCATCTGCTGCGTCGGATGCTGCAGGCCTGCACGGGGGTGATCACCCGGGTCCATGAGAACGAGGGCGAGGTCGACCAGCTCCTCGACGAGGTGGAGCGGGACATCCTGAGGATCAGCGAGGAGCGCGAGGAGGGGGCTTCGAAGAACATCAAGGACCTGGTCAACCATGCGATCAACATCATCCAGGACTACCACAGCAAGCAGGGCCAGCTGAGCGGTGTGCCGACGGGCTTTGCGGATCTCGACAAGATGACCCATGGGCTCCACGGCGGGGAAATGGTGGTCATCGCGGGACGTCCCAGCATGGGCAAGACCTCGCTGGCGATGAACATCGCCGAGCATGTGGCGGTGAACGAACGGCTGCCGGTCGGGGTGTTCAGCCTGGAAATGACCGCCGATTCGTTGGTGGTTCGTATGCTCTGTTCCCTCGCCCGGGTGAACAGCAGGGCGGTGCGCGAGGGATTCCTGCGGGAGCGGGATTTCCCGCGGATCACGGCGGCGGCATCGAAGATGGCAAAGGCGCCGCTGGTGATCGATGACACTCCGGGCCTCTCCATCCTGCAGCTCCGTGCGCGCGCGCGCCGGATGTGGCAGCAGCACGGGATCAAGTTGTTCGTGATCGACTACCTCCAGCTCCTGCATTCCAGCTCCCGCAAGGCCCAGGACAACCGCCAGCAGGAGATCGCCGACATCTCCAGCGGCGTGAAGGCCCTCGCCAAGGAGCTCAGCGTACCCGTGATCGTCCTGTCCCAGTTGAACCGCGAGCTGGAGAAGGACAAGAACCGGAAGCCCCGGCTCTCGGACCTCCGCGAATCCGGATCCATCGAGCAGGATGCCGACCTGGTGGGACTGCTGTATCGTCCCCAGGAGGACGAGGACGACCGGGAGAAGGATCGGGCTGACCCCCCGGACGACGGCCTGAACGCCATCTCGGTCAACCTGTTGATCGCGAAGCAGCGCAATGGTCCCACAGGAGATGTCGAGCTGACCTTCCTCAAGGGGATCACCCGCTACGAGTCGAAGTCGAAGATCGGGGACGAGGAGTAGTCCAGCGC
>CAZZKQ010000204.1:0-6331 GCA_964654875.1 uncultured Verrucomicrobiota bacterium
CTGCGGGGTGCCGATCCGGTGGAAGTAGAGCTTCTGGAACTCGTTGACCTTGCTGAGGGATTTGCCCTCGGGCGGGGCGTCGTAGCGGGAGTAGAAGAAGCCGGAACCGTCGGCGGTCCAGCCGCAGCCGGAGAACTTGACCCACTTCAGGACGTCACCGGTGTCCTGGCCGGTCTGGACATTCCGGACGTGCCATTCCTCCCAGTCGGATCCGGCGACGGAAAGCGCGTAGGCCAGTCGGGAGCCATCGTCGCTCGGGAAGTAGCCCTTGAGCGCGACGGTGCCGTCCTTGGCGAGGGTGTTGGGATCGAGGAGCACGCGGGGCTCCGCCTGGAGGGCGGGTGCGACGTAGAGGACGCTCTGGTTCTGGAGGCCGAGGTTCCGGGTGAAGAAGTAGTTGCCGCCCTCCTTGTAGGGCACGCCGTAGCGGTCGAACTCGAACAGCTCGGTCAGGCGGCGCTTGAGCGACTCGCGCTGGGGGAGCTGCTCGAGGTAGCGGAAGGTGACGGCATTCTCGGCCTCGACCCAGGCCCGGGTGGCTTCGCCGTTCTCATCCTCGAGCCAGCGGTGGGGGTCGGCGACGGTCGGGCCGTGGTAGGTGTCGACCGTGTGGGTGAGGGTGCGGACGGGGTAGGTGGGGGCGGGGATGGGGGGATTCACTCGGTGGGCGAGGGGAACGCATCCTGCCGCGAGGAGGGTGGCGGCGAGGGGGAGCAGTGGGGACGACCGGCGGCCTTGCATGGTCCGCCCAGTAGTCCACACCGCCCTCCACCCCGGCAAGCGTCGGGCTTGGGAGGTGGTGTCGCTTCGCTACCCGATCGTGACCACGGGCGCGCCCAGGACCTCGGGGCGGGGCTGGATGCCCAGGCCGGGGGCGGTCGAGGCGGCCATGCGGCCGTCCACCCGCTCCGGAGCCCCCTCGGCGGTGCTCACCGTCACGTAGCTGTTGAAGTCCGTCGTGCTGAACAGGAACTCCGGCGGTGTGCTCTGCGCCAGATGCGCGATCGCCGCCGTCGCAATGTCCCCACCCCATGAATCCTCCAGCGTCATGCCGATCCCCAGGCTCACGCAGAGATCCCGGGCCTGACGGATCTTCGTCAGGCCGCCCAGCTTGCTGATCTTCAGGTTCACCACGTCCATCGCCAGATCGGATCGCGCCCGGAGCAGCATCCCGAGGTCGTCGATCGTCTCGTCGAGGACGAACGGCTGCGGGATCTGGCGACGCACCGCGAGGCACTCCTCGTAGGTCAGGCAGGGCTGCTCGATGTAGACGTCGATGTCGCGCACCGCGTTCGCCACCCGGATGGCCTCGTGCTGGATCCAGCCGGTGTTGGCATCGGCCACCAAGCGGTCGCCCGGCTGCAGCTTCGAGGCCACGGCCCGGATCCGTGCGATGTCGACGTCCGGGTCGCCCCCCACCTTCAACTGGAAGCGTCGGTAGCCCTCGGCGCGATGGCCCGCGACGCTGTCCGCCATGGCCTCCGGGGAATCCTGCGAGATGGCCCGGTACAGATGGACATCCTCGCCATACCGACCTCCCAGCAGCTCGCACACGGGAAGTCCGCTGGCCTGGCCCAGGAGATCCCAGCACGCGACGTCGATGCCGCTCTTCACGTAGGGGTGTCCCTTGAGCGCCGCATCCATCCGACGGTTGAGCCGGGCCAGCTGACGCGGGTCCTCGCCGATCAGATGGGGTCCCAGCTCCCGGAGTCCGGCCCGGACGCCGTCGGCGTAGGCCGGGAGGTAGAACGGTCCGAGGGGACAGACCTCGCCGTAGCCGATGTGGCCCGTGTCGGTCTCGACCCCGATGATCGTGCTGTCGAACACGGTGACCGACTTGCCACCCGACCAGTTGTAGGTCGTCTCGTGGAGCGGGAGTTCCACACGATGGGCGAGGATGCGGCGGATCTTCATGGGCGGTAGGCGAGGCTGCGGTTTCGGGTACGGAAGACCCGGTAAGAGTTCGCCGGTGCCACTGGAACACCAGCCTTTATCCACCGAAGACGAGCGCACCGAGGTTGAGGACCGCCGCGAAGAGCAGGGCGCCGAGGAAGATGCAGACGGGCAGGGTGAGGATCCAGGCAAGGAGGATGTTGCGGACCGTGGCGGACTGCAGGCCCGAGGCATTGGCGGCCATGGTGCCGGCGATGCCCGACGACAGCACGTGGGTGGTGCTGATGGGCAGCGCGAGATGGTCACCGGTCAGGATGGCCGCCATGGCAACCGCCTCGGCCGTGGCGCCCTGGGCGTAGGTGAGGTGGTCCTTCCCGATCTTCTCGCCCACCGTCCGGACGATCCGCCGATAGCCGATCATGGTCCCGAGCCCCAATGCGAGGGCCACCGAGACCTGGACCCATTTTGGGATGAACTGGGTCAGGGCCTCCGCATGGGATGCGAACCGAAGCTCGGTGGCGTGGATCGGGGATGCCCCCCTCCGATGGCCTTCCGCATCCAGTCGATGGATGGCCCTCGCGACCAGGTAGAGGTCGGTCCGAAGATGGGCCCGGTTTGTCGAGTGCAGATCGGCAAGGGTCCCGAGGGGCTTCAGCTGAGCCGTGATGGCCTCACAGGTGGTGGCCAGGGCCGCAAAGGTGCGCGGGGACGTCTCGGTCATGGGCTTCAGATAGGCCGAGAGCGTCCGGGTCGCCTCGGGGCCCGTCATCGGAGTCCCGCCGGCCTCGACCCGGAAGGTGTCGGCCAGCTGGGTGGAATCCTGGACCAGGCCCGTGAGGGCGGATCGGTCCGCCGAGAGGTTCAGGGCATAGGTGCCGGGGAGGAGTCCCACGAGGATCAGGACGATCAGTCCCATCCCCTTCTGTCCATCGTTGGACCCGTGGGCGAAACTGACGCCGGTGCAGGTGGTCATGAGGATCCCGCGGATCCAGCCCGGCGGCTTCTTCCCGGGCTCGGGAGCCTGGAACAGTCCGGGATTCCGGAGCACCATCCTGAGCAGGATCAGCAGCAGGGCCGCGATCGCGAATCCCAGGGCGGGGGAGATGAGGAGTCCCAGCATGACCTCCTTGGCTTTCGACCAGTTCACCCCGTCGGTCACGGAATGGGAGGTCCCCATCAGGGAATTGGCGATGCCCACCCCGAGGATGGATCCGATCAGGGTGTGGGAGCTCGATGCCGGAAGCCCGAGCCACCACGTGCCGAGATTCCAGGCGATCGCCGACATCAGGATGGAGAAGACCATCGCGAACCCGGCCGTGGAGCCCACGTTGAGGACCAGTTCGACCGGGAGCAGCGAGACGATCCCGAAGGCGACCGTTCCGGACGAGGTGAGCACGCCAATGAGGTTCCAGAGTCCGGACCACACCACGGCCGGAGTTGGCTTCAGGGTGTTCGTGTAGATCACCGTCGCCACGGCGTTGGCGGTGTCATGGAAGCCGTTGACGAACTCGAACCCGAGGGCGAGGGCGATGGCGATGCCCAGCAGCACCAGGGTCAGGACACCGGGGTCGGTGGCGGTGGCGAGGAGGAGATCCACCCCCGTGTTTCTATCCCCACGCGGGACCGGGCCACAATCCGGGGTATGTGACGTTTTCAAAGAAGGAGGTCCGGCGTCGATACCCGGGGATGCCGTCCAGAGCGGGCCCGATCCCGACGAGATCGGAACCGGGTCCCTTCCTCGGAGCCGTGGTGCTGGAAGGTGGACCTGACTGTGATCGAACTGGTGCCCGACGTTGACCCATGGGGTGGGCGGTCGATAGCGTCTCCCCCCATGCTCCCCCGGGTTGATCTCGCTTCTCCGTCCCAGGACCGACCGGCCCTGCTGCCCACCCCGTCCCCGTGGCGGTCCTCTCCATGGTCCTCTGCCGCCTTGGGCCTCAGACTGCTTGCGGCTCTCGCCGGCGGCACGGCCGCGGCCGTGACCCTGCCGGCTCCGATGGCTCCCGGGGTCGATCCGGGCGAGATCCTGCTCGGGGAACTCCACTGCACGGCCTGCCATGCCGCACCCGATGCGGTCATGACGCGGCTCGGATCGGGTGCCGCACCCCGTCTCGGGGCCGAGGGGCTCCGCCTCGCGCCCCTGGGACTTGTGACCTGGCTGGCCAACCCGTCGGCGATGAAGCCGGGCACGACGATGCCCCACGCGCTGCACGGTCTTCCGGCCGGCCGACAGAAGGAGGCCGCCGAGGCCCTTGCCCAGTATCTGGTCTCCATCCAGCCCGCCGGCGCGGCGTTGGGCGTGAGCGCGGACCCGGCCCGGGCCGAGAAGGGGCGTGTCCTCTACCACACCGTCGGCTGCGTGGCCTGCCATGCGCCGTTCGACGCCGCAGAGTCGGGTCCCGACGCCCTGCGGAAGGCGCAGGAGAACGCCGTGCCGCTGGGGGATCTCTCCCGCAAGTATCCGGCGGGGGAACTCGTCCGGTTCCTCCGCAACCCGGTGGCCCATCGTGCCGGAGGACGCATGCCGGATCTTGGTCTGTCGGAATCCGAGGCGATCGACGTCGCCACCTACCTCCTGCGGGACCAGATGGCCGCCGCCGCCACCGCGGCGGTCGCCCCGGTGCCGGGGCTCAGGTGGGATCTGCTCGAGGGGAACTTCAGCCGCTGCCGCCAGCTGGCCGACGTCACGCCGGCGGCCTCCGGGGTGACCGACCAGATCGCGGCCTCTGTGGTGAAGCGGGATTCCGGGTTCGGCCTCCGGTTCCGGGGCATGATCGCGATCCCGAGCTCAGGGGAGTACGGCTTCTGGCTCAATTCGGATGACGGTTCGCAGCTGTGGATCGATGGCAAGGTGGTGGTCGACAATGACAACACCCACGCGCCCCAGACGAAGGAGGGGAAGGTGCGTCTCGAGGCGGGTCGGCATGCCTTCGAACTCCTGTTCTTCCAGGGCGGTGGTGGCCAGGAGCTGTCGCTCGAGTGGGCCGCACCCGGACAGAGGCGGGGAGCGATTCCGTCCTCGCTCTTCACCCACGAGGCCCGACCCTTGGTGCCGGTGGGGTCCGGTCCGTGGGTCGCCAACGCCGCGAAGATCGCGAAGGGCAAGGACTGGTTCGGCACGCTCGGCTGCAGTTCCTGTCATGCCGGCACCGAGGTCGCCGCCCGCCCGGCCCGTCCGCTCCTCGAGCTGGCGTCGCGGTCCGACAAGGGGTGTCTCTCCGATACGCCCTCCTCGAAGGCCCCGCGGTTTGATCTGACCGCCAACCAGCGCCAGGCGCTCCGGAAGACCGTGGCGAAGGCGGCGGATCTCCAGAAGCCCCTTCCGGCCGATCTGGCGGTCGCCGGCACCCTGACCCGGCTCAACTGCCACGCCTGCCATGCCCGCGACGGTCTGGGTGGACCGAACGCATCCGGCCATGGCGACTGGTTCAAGGTGGTCGGCGAGGCCGATCTGGGCGACGAGGGTCGCATCCCGCCGCTGCTCAATGCGGTTGGAGCCAAGCTGAAGCCGGAGTGGCTCTCCAAGGTCCTGCACGAGGGCGCCAAGGTGCGGCCGTACATGGCCACGCGGATGCCTCGATTCGGGGATCCGAACGCCGACCGCCTCCACGCGGCCTTGCTGGCGGCGGACCGGGCGAAGGGTCTGGCCCCGGCCCCGGCGACATCGGACCGCGACGTGAAGCTGGGATGGAAGCTGGTCGGACGTGACGGTCTCAGCTGCATCGCCTGTCACACCTTCACGACCTATGGGTCGATGGGCATCCCGGCGCTGTCGCTCGATTCGATGGGATCCCGGCTGGAGTGGGACTGGTTCCGTCGGTACCTCCCCGATCCTGCGGCGCTGCGTCCGGGGACGCGCATGCCGACGTTCTGGCCCGAGGGGCATGCGGTGAACCGGGACATCCTCGGCGGCGATACCGATGCCCAGATCCGGGCCATCTGGGCCTACCTGGCCGGTGGCCCCAAGGCCGAGGTGCCTGCGGGACTGGTCCGGGGCCGACGTGAGCTGGTGGCGCATCATGGTCCGGAGATCTACCGCAACTTCATCGACGGCGCCGGCAGCCGGGCGATCGGCGTGGGCTATCCGCAGCACGCCAACCTCGCGTTCGATGCCGAGCAGCTCCGGCTGGCGATGATCTGGCAGGGGAGCTTCATTGACACTGCGCGGCACAGCACCGACCGGGGGGTCGGGTTCGAGCCGCCGCTGGGGGATCACCGGGTGAACTTCCCCAAGGGTCCGGCCTTCGCGTCCTTGGCCTCATCGACGGCGTTGTGGCCGGAGACGGTGGCCCAGAAGTTCCGGGGCTACCGCTTCGATGCCGCCCGCCAACCGATCTTCCTCTACTCGGTCGGTGGTGTGCGGGTTTCCGACGCCTTCGTTCCCAAGCCCGGGGAGCTCGACATGACCTTTGTCCGAACCCTCACCTTCGAGGGCAGC
>CAZZKQ010000205.1:0-1718 GCA_964654875.1 uncultured Verrucomicrobiota bacterium
CTCGGACTTGTTGCGCAGGTCCGGACCGTGGTCACCCGTCTCACGCCGCCCGGCAAGGCCCTCGCCCTCCGGATCCCACTGCTGCCCGGTGAGAATGTCCTTTCGGCCAACGCCCCGGTTGTCGACGGTGCTATCGAGGTCCGTCTCGGAGCGCAGGACACGTCGACCTCCTGGGACAGCGGGCTTTCGGTCAGCAACGCGCTGACGTTGTCCACCCGCCCCACGGACACCTGGGTGGAGCAGTGGGAACTGCGCGCCTCGCCGATCTGGAACGTGGCCCTCACCGGACTGGCGCCGGTCTTCGATGCCGGCGTGGTGGATCTGCTGCCGGTCTGGCATCCGTGGCCGGGCGAATCGGTCCGTCTGGACCTGACCCATCCGGCGGCCGTGGCGGGTGCGACCCGGACGGTGGACCGCGTGACGCACGAGGTCAGCGTGGGATCCCGACAGCGGACCTCCACCCTGAATCTGTCGGTGCGAAGCAGTCTGGGTGAGGACTTCCTGATCGAACTGCCGGAAGGGGCGGAGGTGACCGGACTGCTCCACGCCGGGAAGGGGATCCCTGTGCGGAAGGAGGGTCGGAAGGTGGTGGTCCCGCTGAGGCCCGGCGAGCAGGCGATCGACCTCTCATGGAAGGTGGGGGCGGATCTGGGATTCCATGCGGGTTCCGGATCGGTGGGCCTGCCGGTCGACAGCGCCAACATCACGACGGTGTTGAAGGTGCCGGAGGATCGGTGGGTGCTGTTGACCTGGGGTCCGCTCCGGGGGCCGGCAGTCCGGTTCTGGGGCATCCTGATCTGCTCCCTGCTCGCCGCGATCGCGCTGGGGCGGGTGCCTCAGTCTCCCCTTCGGACCTGGCAATGGCTGCTGTTGGCCCTCGGGCTCACACAGGTTCCATTGGCGGCAGCATCGGTGGTGATCGCATGGCTTTTTCTCGTCCGGTGGCGCGGGAGGCCGGCGTTCCAGGAGACCGGTCCGTGGTTCTACAATCTCGTCCAGCTCGGGGTGGTGCTGATGACCGCCGCGGCCCTGGGAGTGCTGGTCTACGCGGTGGGCGAAGGGCTGCTCGGCAGCCCGGAGATGTTCATCCTCGCCAACGACTCCAGTCGCACGGTGTTGCGGTGGTATCTGGATCGATCCCCGGCCGCGCTGCCCAGGACGGTGGTGGTGTCGGTCTCGATCTGGTGGTACCGGCTCCTGATGCTGTTCTGGGCGCTGTGGCTCGCCTCGGCGCTGCTCTCCTGGCTGAAATGGGCGTGGCGGAACTTCAGCTCCGGTGGCCTGTCGCGTCCGTGGCGCAAGGCGAAGACGGTGCCGCCGACGCTGTAGAGGTGCTTCGGAGGACGGTACCCGTCGGGTCCTCGCTGCAGTCCGGGCGGATTCCCGCGTCAGTTCAGCCTGCGGTGCGCCACAGGGCCCCGATGAGGATGTGCCGGCTGCCTGGGGGACACCCTCGTCGAGCAGAACCCAGGTCAGTCCTGGGGCTTGCCGATGGCCACAAGGAATTCCCGGCCGCTCGAAAGGGTTCCGGCAAGCCGAAGACATTCCTCGAGGCGTGTCGCGTCCTGTACGGTGTCCAGGTGATGGTTCCAGGCGGGATCCCAGTCCGGAAACCTCACCGCCACGAGGGACTTGATGGCCTGGATCCAGCCGGTCTGCAGTCCCGTCTGGCGACCTTCTGCGCGTCCTTGGGAGAGACCTTGGGAGAGGCCTTGGGA
>CAZZKQ010000205.1:1818-6307 GCA_964654875.1 uncultured Verrucomicrobiota bacterium
CCTTGGGAGAGGCCTTGGGAATGCCCCTTCTCCATGGCGAACTGTTCGAGGGTGGTGATGAAGGTCATGGTCCTATGGGATCGATAGTGGTGGAGCTGACGGTGGAATTCAATGTCGAGGTCCCGGCTGAGCGGCGTCATTCGCTCCAGCATCCGGAACAGCTTCGGGGTGTCGTCCTTGGAGAACCCCTGCTCGAGGAGCCGCTCCAGCCAGGCGAGTTTCATCCGGAACCGTTCTGGCGAGTTGCGTGCGGTCCGTTGGGCGATCCGCTGGGCGAGGATGAGCTTGGCGACGGGGTTGTTGCTGTGGAACAGCTCGTCGTCCGGAAAATCGAGGAGCTTGCAGGACAGGAACTCGAACCGATTCCGGCAGCCCCAGAGCTCGTGCTGGTAGAATTCCGGCCGCCACCTGGGATCGTCATCGGCGAGGACGGCGAGGCTGACCACTGGCCTGGCGTGGAGTTCGAAAAGACGGGTGTGGTACCGGTACATCCGGAAGGCCATCTGGGCGGTTGGCTGGGACTGGGCCTCGATGTGGAGCAGAGCGTCATCGAGGCCCGGATCGGTGCGGGTGAATCCGATGAGCCGATCGGCATGCTGACGTCCATGCTCCGCATCGGGCGCCACTTTCCGGAGCTCGGTGTCGAGATACACCACGGGCCTGGACCAATCGATGCCCCGATGGATCTCGGGCTTCAACAGCTGGAGGATCGGTTGGATGAAGACCTCCGTGGCCTCCTTCCAGGCGCCGTCGAAATCGGATGTGGGATCTGACATCCCTTCATGGGATCAGATCCGAACACCGGTCCACCATCGCCAGATCTAGGGAGGGGAAAAGGCTTGCGGCAACACGAAGGGGTAGAGGGAGGCTCCTGCGGTGATTCCGGCTGCGAGGCGCGGATCAAGCCCCGGGGAGCGGGGACAGAGAAACAAGTGGAGGGCATAGAGCGGAGCCGGTTATTGGGGCCAAGGGATTCCATGAGCGGATGAGACAGAGCCATGCCTGACTGGATCCGGAATCGGTTTCTGCAGCCGGGGCTGAGCCGTGTGTGGCGCTTGGTTCTGGGAGGGAGATTGAGCCGGTGGGGATCCACTGACTGAGGGATGCTCCTGCTGAGGATCGGCCGTGGGTATTCCTCGGTGTGTGGAGAACCTGAGTCATTGATCCACGCCGTCCATCCTCGATGAATACCCCTCCCGGTTCGCCCCAAAGTTTCTCGATCCACCCACTGGACATCGCCCCTTTATTTGGTAGTTAGCCGCAATGCGTCTCCTCATTGCCGCCTTGGTGTTGGGTCTCGGAACCGCGGGTGCTCTGGCCCAAGGCAACAAAACCGATTCCAGAACTTCGTGGTTGAAGTCGAAACCGCATAAGGTGAGCGCCTCCGTTGCTCCAAATTCGGGCAAACTCAACTCTTCACCCAACACGACGCAGCAGAAGCCCGTTCAGGGCAAGGATTTCATCTTCACCCTCGACTCGAGCGGCATGGACCCTATCCCGCCTGTTGTCATGAAATGGATTCCTGCCGGGGAGTTTCAGATGGGGAGCTCGAGGCTGACCGACCTCGATCGAACCGGCGATGAGATCCCGCACCGCGTGAAGCTGAGCGGGTTCTGGCTGATGGAGACGGAGGTAACCCAGGAAATCTACTGGGCTGTGATGCGAGGAAAGCCATCGAAGTTCTCAGACCCCAAGAATCCCGTGGAAAGCGTGAACCATGTCGAAGCCACCGACTTCTGCAAAACCATCAATTCCATTCTGGGGCAGTCCCACAACCTGACGGGCTTCGAGTTTCGCCTGCCGACGGAGGCGGAGTGGGAATATGCGTGTCGTGCCGGGACCACGACCGCGGTGTACGTCAACTACAGGGACCGAAAGGCAGAACTTGATGAGATTGCCTGGTGGAAAGGGAATTCGGGCAATGCGCCGCGCCACGTCAAGGCGCTCGGAAAGCTTCCCAATGCCTGGGGCTTGTACGACATGATCGGCAACGTCTGGGAGTGGTGTTCCGACGGGTATGCGGATTACTCGGGACAGTTTGAGACGGATCCCAAGGGCTCGGATACCGCCCCGCATCGTGTGAACCGTGGAGGCAGCTGGAGAAGTGAGGGCAGCGAGGTCCGCTCGGCCAACCGGAACAGCGACAGCCCAGGCTGGAGAAACGACGATCTGGGCTTCCGCGCTGCTCTTGGCGTCGTTCGATGAAGGTTGGAAGCGGGCTGGGCGATGGGGTGGGGTGTTGACGGATTGAAAAATACCCATGCCTCACGGGACTCTGCTCCCCTGCCATCGCTGGAGAAATTTCCTTGCTGTGGCGTCGACAGATTGAGGTCAGAGATACATCGGGTGGTCCCGGACCATTCCCTTTCCCCGTCTGCAAGATTTCCCGGTCCCCCCTCTGGACATCGACTGCCTTTTTGGTAGGGAACTTCCATGAAATTGCTCGCAGCGGTGGTTTTGTTGGGTTTGGGATTAGTCGGGGTGTACGCGCAGTCCTCGAAGCAATCGAATCCTGTGGTTTCCGTTCAGGGGATATTGGCCGGAAAGAACCCAGGCTCCCCAGGCTCCAAACCTTTTGAGGCCAACACAAAAAGGAGTCTCTCCTCGAAACAAAGAACGATCCCTGTGGATCGCAAGGATTTCGTTTTCACCCTCGATCGAGGTGATGGGTTGAAGACCCGGGATATCGTCATGAAATGGATCCCCATGGGGATGTCTTCAACTGAGTTTCAGATGGGGAGCACCGAGGAAACAGACCCGGACCGTTTCCCTGATGAAACACCCCACCTGGTGACATTGTCCTCTGGGTTCTGGCTGATGGAAACGGAGGCCACCGAGGAGATGTATCACGCGGTGATGGGGATCAATCCTTCCGGGTCTTCGCGCCCGGATCATCCGGTGATGATGGTGAGCTGGAATGACGCCACCAACTTCTGCTGGAACATCAAGAACAACTCCCTCCTGAAGCAGTCCTTCGATCTGACGGGCTTTGAGTTTCGTTTGCCGACAGAGGCGGAATGGGAGTGTGCGTGTCGTGCTGGCAGCAGGACTGCTGAATACCTCTACACCGGGAATCGGAAGACCGAATTGAATATCATCGCGTGGTGGGATTGGAATTCCCGGAAAACGACGCAACCCGTGAGGCAGAAAACCCCCAACGTCTGGGGGCTGTACGACATGATCGGCAATGTGTGGGAGTGGTGTTCCGACTGGTATGGGGACTACCCGACCACGGTTGTGAAGAACCCGGTAGGGCCAGCTTCGGGTTCCGAACGTGTGTTCCGCGGGGGCGGCTGGAGATCCATGGAATGGGACGCCCGCTCGGCCCGCCGGGACAAATATGCCCCGGACGGCCGTTTCAATGACATCGGATTCCGTCCCGCCCTCAGCAGGATTCGTTGAGCTCCAGGCCTCGGTGGAAGGCTCAGAAGGGGCGCTCACAAAGAGGTGAGGCGACTTGGGCGACTCGAGAAATGGGAAGCGAAGATGGCAACCGGTAGGTGATGCAGTCCTCTGCATCTCGGAGGACGTACCCGCCCACCGCACCCTGGGGGTGAGCCGACGCTGACGGGTTGGAGGCCTTGGACAATCCTGGGGCAGGGGGAGCATGGATCGGGCGGACCGGGCGGGCGTCCTTGCGCGGATACGGGGCGGTTGGATCCGATGGCGGGTGGTCCTGGCTGCGCTCAACCAACGGCCACTCCATCGGAGATGCCTTCCGCACCGGCCCGCCGGTGTCCCCTAGGCCGCGTCGGGGTGCCGCCGGAGGAGGGTGCGGCTGGAGACGGGCTCGGTCCGGGTCCCGTTGGCCACGAGGGCCTCGAGGGTGGCGACGACCTCCTGCAGCACGTGGGCCTGGGTGGTGAGCTCCTCCGCGGCGACCGAGCCTTCCTCGGCTCCCGACGCGGTCGACTGGGCGCTGTGCTCGATCTGACGCAGAGCCGATTCGATCCGCTCGACCGCACGGCTCTGGTCCTCGCTGCCGCGATGGACCTCGTCGACCAGCCGATGGATGTGGGTCGATCCTTGGACCAGCTGCTGGATGGCGGCCGAGACCTCGTCGACCCGCTGGCGTCCAGCCTGGGTCCGGGCGATCGATTCGTCGATCAGCAGCGCGGTCTCACGGGCCGCCTGGGAGCAGCGTTGGGCGAGGCTGCGGACCTCGTCGGCGACCACCGCGAAGCCGAGTCCGGCCTCGCCGGCCCGGGCGGCCTCCACGGCGGCGTTCAGGGCGAGGATGTTCGTCTGGAAGGCGATCTCGTCGATGACCTTGTTGATCTTGGAGATCCGGCCGCTGGCGGCGTCGATCTCCTCCATGGCCGACACCATCTGGGCCAGCCGGTCCTTCGCCCCGGAGAATCCCTCCTGTTCCTTGGCCACCAGTCCGCTGGCCGACTTCAGGGTCGTGGCGCCCTGGGTGGCCATCCGGCTGGCGGACTGGGCCGAGCTGGAGATCTCCTCGACCGCACCGACCTGGTCGGAGGCGCCC
>CAZZKQ010000206.1:0-6298 GCA_964654875.1 uncultured Verrucomicrobiota bacterium
CGGGGCCGATGTCGGATCCCGTGCCCTGACCGAGGCGACTCCGGACCTCCATGGGATCCAGCCCGTGGTGGACTCCCCGAGTCTTCGGGCGGTGTCTGGCGCGGAGTCCGCCGCGCCGTGGGCCGGAAGCGGGAACCCAGGGGAGGCGGATGGCCAAGGTGGCGGACCTCCTTACCAACCCCTCGACGAGTCTCCTCCCACAGCCGATCACAGCTCCCGGCCCCCATCCCAGAGGGTCCTCGCTGGCCGGTCGTCCACCCCGTCGCGAGGCGGAGCCACGGCGCAGGCGTCGACCCCGGGCCCGGTGGAGTCGGTCCCGCCTCCTCCCGGGCTCCTGAAAGAGACATCATCGAGTCCCTCCCGGATCCCGGCAGGACCCGAGAGCGGACAGGGTATCCGTGAAGGCGTTCCTACAGGAGGCCGATCGAGGCCTCCGGGCCGCTCGGATGAGGTGAACTCCCCCGGAGCCCTGTCGACCCTGATCGGTCCGGGCGTTCACCACCTACGGGATCACGAGACCCCACCCGCGACCGAGGTCCTTCCAGGGACTCCATTGCGGCACGACACTCCTGCGGGCGAATCGCTGCCGCGTCGCATGGAGATCGAGACTCTGGGGCAGGGACGCCTCCAGCTGACGCTCACACAGCAGGGACAGGAGCTGCGGATCGACGCCCTCGAACTCGGGAATGCCCTGTCCGGAACCGAGGCGGGATGGCAGGAGCTCCAGAGTCGCCTCGAAGGAGCAGGAATCCTGCTTGGGCCCCTTGAATCCGCTCCGCAGCAACCGGGCTTCACGGGTGACCGAAACCCCCACGACCCGCGGCACGCCGCATGCTACGAGTCTGGAATGAATTCTTCAGGACAACCCGATTCCGCCCCGGATTCCCAGGTCCGGAAGAGGATCTTGATTCCCGATGCCCCGGCCGACACCGCCCAGGTGCATCGAGGTTCCAAGGGAGTGGTTCCTGGCCGGACCCGCGGAACTGGACGGGAATGGTGGGCCTGAATCTCGACTCCAACGAACGCCCCCCCAATGCCCACGGCCATCCCATCCGCAAGCTCCGTCCTGCCGACCACGTCGACCAACGCCGCGGTTTCGCGGGTGATGAAGGGGTCGCTTGAGCAGGCCGACTTCCTGAAGATGCTCACGCTGCAGCTTCAGAACCAGGATCCGCTCAATCCGCAGACGAACACCGATTTCGCGGCCCAGATGGCCCAGTTCACGGCCCTGGAACAGTCCCGGGAGATGAGTGGCAACATGACCCTCCTGCTGCAGCAGCAGGAGGTGCAGAATGCCACGTTGATGCTCGGAACCCAGGTCCTGCTGGACGATGGCCGGACCGGCGTCGTCGATCGGGTGTCCATCAACAAGGATGGATCACCCCGCCTCCTGGTCGGCGGCAAGGAATACGCGCTTGCCCAGGTCATGAACTACCAGATTCCAACCCCGGTGGACCCCAAGGGACCGACTCCCGGCGGCCCCTAGGAGCACCCGAACTTTCATCCCAAAACCTAAAAACCGTCACACATGCTTCGATCCCTCAACACCGCGACCTTGGGCATCCGCCAGTTCCAGTCCTCGCTGGATGTGCTTGCGAACAACCTCTCGAACATCAACACGGTCTCCTTCAAGGGAAGCCGGACGGACTTTGCCGAGTCGTTGGCGTCGGTTCTTCGGGCACCCACACCGGACACCGGTTCCGGCAGCGGCACCTCGGGCGTGACCCTGGGCAACGGCGTCACCACGGCGGCCATCCGATCCAACTTCACGCAGGGCGCAGTCAACCAGACGGGGTTGGCCACCGATTTCTGCATCCAGGGGGAAGGGTACTTTCTGGTGCGGAACACGGGATCCGGCGAGGTGTTCGCGACCCGTGCCGGCAATTTCCGGCTCGATTCGCAGGGGTATCTCTGCACGGACGCCGGCTACAGGGTCCAGGGCGTCAAGGACTACCAGAAATCGGCGACCGAGGTCGGCGACATCCAGTTCGACAAGGGGACCATTCCGTCGGGTGCGCCGGACTCGGCCAAGACGGCTCCCATCACCAGCATCAGCATCGACTCCTCCGGCCGGATGAACATCCTGCTTCAGGACGGAACCCAGTATGTCCGATCCCAGATGGTCGTGCAGCGGTTCTCGGATGAGCAGGCCCTGGTTCGGGTTGGGAACAACTGCTATGCGAACCTCTCGGCTGCAGGTCCCAGCACCGCCGGAAAGTTCACCTCGTCGGGAACTAGTCCGGTCCTGAATGGAGCCTCGGTTCCCAATGCGGATGGGCTGGGCAAGATCGAGCAGGGTGCCCTCGAAATGTCCAACGTGGACGTCTCCCGCGAATTCTCCAACATGATCACCACCCAGCGCGCGTTCCAGGCGAACGCCCGGATGGTGACCACGAGCGATCAGATCCTCGAGGAGATCCTCAACGTGAAGCGCTAATCCCGAGGGAATCCGGAGGACACCATGTCGGAAGATCCGAACAAGGCCCCAGCGCCGGCGGAAGGCGAAGCCAAGCCTGCAGCAGGCGGCAAGATGGCGGGGATGATCCCACTGGTGGCGGCGGCCGTCATCTCGATCGGCGGCAGCTTCGGTGCCGGATTCTATCTCAACAAACAACTGCTCACCGGGATCAACGGGGAACTCCAGAAGGCCCTGGTCGTCGCGCAGGCTCAGGCCGGGGGAGGCGCCCATGGCGCAGCGGCCAAGCCGGGCGCCAGTGGTGACGCTCATGGGAAGGCCGGTGCCACCGGCGCGAAGGCCGACTCCCATGACAGTCACGGTGCCGCCGCGAAGAAGGACGACGGGCATGGAGCCCCCGCGAAGGAGGAGAAGAAAGCCGACTCCCATGGGGGTGGTCATGGTGAACCTGCCAAGCCGAAGGAAACCCCGGAGGCGCTTGCCAAGGCAGCCCAGGTGAAGGCGGGGCTCTTCACCCTCGGTGATGAACCCATCGTCGCCAACCCCACCGGTGAGACCCGGTTCGTGGTGGTCAAGGTCACCATTGTGAGCGTGGGCCAGGCCGACCTTTCCGAGGCGATCACCACCCATGCCGACCGTCTCCGGGATGCCGTGACCGGCTACCTGGCGGACCAGAGCATGGACACCATCCAGAAACGGGGTTTCCGGAGCCAGATGGGGGCGCAGCTCGCCCTGGCGTTCAATCGCATCCTCGGCCCGGGAACCGTTCGCGAGGTCATCTTCCCGCAATTCGTCATCCAGTGAGCGAGGCTCCACCCAGCGACGATCGCCGGGACCCCTCCGAGACGATCCCGGCTCCCGTCGACGTCAAACCCTTCGTCGTCGGGCAGTCCAGTTCCTCGTCCGACCTGGAGACCAGCCGTTTCCGTCTCCTGAACGAAGGGGTCGTTCGTTCCGTCGGCGCCAAGCTCTCGCTCTTCCTCCGGTCGGAATTCGGATTCGACCTCGATGGGCTGGAGGCCATGGAGCTCGGCAAATACACCAGCAAGGCGGAGAACCCCGGGAATTACCTGCTGTTCCAGGTGGACCGGTTCGATGGCATTGGAATGATCCGGTTTCCGAGACCCCTCGCACTGGCGGTCGGGGATCGGATGCTCGGTGGGCGGGGGTTCGGTGTGAATCCGGATCGGGAGTTGCGGGAGGTCGAACTCGCCCTGCTCAACCAGTCCGTGCTTCTCGCTCTCAAGGAATATTTCTCCCACTGGACCGAGGACGTCGAGGAGCCGCGTCCCCGGATCGTGGGGCGGGAGACCAATCCCAGGCTGCTTTCCGAGGGCCGTCCGGAGGCCCTGTTCTACGTCCTCAGCATCCAGGCCTCGATCGGCGACTGCTTCTCGTCGGTCGACATCCTCCTGCCGGTCGACATGATGGCCCCGAGCATCCAGCGGGCGCTGGTGACGATGTCCGAGGGCGCGCCCGCCGAGGTGGAGACCGTCCCGGAACGCCTCCGGTGGAATGCCGCGTTCGATGACCTCCGGCTTCGCCTCACCGCCACCTGGTCGGGACTCGAGATCACACCCCGGCAGATCCTCCAGCTGAAGGCGGGAGATGTGCTGCCGCTCGACTCCTCCCGGCTCGACCAGGTGGAGCTCCGGATCCAGGGACTCCTCCGATTCCGGGGCAAGTTCGGCAGCGCCAACAAGAAGGCGGCCGTCGAGATCACCTCCCGAATTTCCTGATCCCACCCCTCGCCATGTCCACAGACTCTCCCGAGACGCCGTCGATCGAGTTCCTCCTCGATGTCCCCATCCAGCTCAATGCCGAACTCGGCACCTGTGCGATGACCTGTCGCGATCTGCTGAAGCTCGATATCGGCTCCGTGGTCCAGCTCGACAAGCCGGCACATGCGTCGGTGAATCTCTATGTGAACACCAAGTTGGTGGCGCGGGGTGAGGTCGTGGTGGCCGATGGCAACTTCGGCATCAAGATCAAGGAGGTCGTCTCCCGTCCCGGAACCGTCAGCAAGTGATGACGAACGCGCTGTCAGTCCCTCCGGTGGCCCCCCTCGGGCAGTCCCCCATGGTGGACCTCTTCAGGGTGCTGGGCACGGTGTGTCTGCTCCTCGGGCTGGCGTGGATCGGCCTCTACTGGCTGCGGGATCGTCCCTGGATGAAGGGTACCCTGCAGCGGCGGATGCGACTTCGGGTCGAGGAGACCCGGCCGATCGGCAACCGGGCCCTGTTGCATCTGGTGGCCTGCGGCGACCAGCAGTTTCTCGTGGCTTCGTCGCCCTCGGGTGTCTCCCTGATCGCCGATGTGATGCCCGGGGATTCGACGGCGCCCGGCGACGGCGCCGTGCCGCGTTTCGACGAGGTCCTGCGGGGCACCCCACCGCCACCCACACCACCCAAGGCATGAGTCGGCGCGGATCCATCCTGTCGGAACGCCGATCCCGTCGCCACGGATCGCGTCTTCCCTGGCTGATTCTGCTGGGGGTCGCCTGGGCCTGGATGGGATTCGGGAGCCTGGTGCTGGGGCAGGGGACCAACCTCACTTCTGCCCCCACCCTTCCCACCGGTCTCACATTCTCCATCAACGGCCTGCCCCAACCCGATGATGTCGACATCAGCATCCGCATCGTCACGGCACTCACGCTGCTGACGCTGGCCCCATCGATCCTCATCCTGACCACCAGCTTTCCTCGGATCGTGATCGTCTTTTCCCTGACACGGAACGCGATGGGCCTGACAGGGGCGATCCCCAACCAGATGGTGGTGGGTTTCTCGCTGATCCTGACCTTCTTCATCATGCGACCGGTGATCCGGGACATCGAAACCACCGCCCTCACCCCCTATCGCGCATCGCAGATCACGAGCGGCGAGGCACTGGACCGGGCGTCGACGCGGATGAAGGCGTTCATGCTGCGCCAGACGCGCACGGAACAGGTGGAGTTCTTCGCCGGCCTGTCGGGAATGCCTCCGACCGAGGCGAAGGACCTGCCCCTTTCGGTCGTCGTTCCCGCCTTCATCCTCAACGAGCTGCGGACGGCGTTCCAGATGGGCTTTCTCATCTTCCTCCCGTTCCTCCTGATCGACTACGTGGTGGCGATCATCCTGATGAGCCTGGGCCTGATGTTCCTGCCCCCTGCCACCATTTCGCTCCCGCTGAAGATACTGCTCTTTGTCCTAGTGGATGGCTGGGCGTTGATCACCCGGTCGTTGGTGACCAGTTTCCTCTGATCTGGAGCATCCCTGCCGTCCGACCGCCGTTCCGCGGCCCGACCTCGATCCACCCAGCACCCAACCCACCATGACGCCTCAACTTGCCGTCGATCTCCTCAAGCAGCTCGTGGAGCGGATCTTCATGGTCGCCTCCCCGCTTCTGCTCACCGCGATGGTCACCGGACTCATCGTGAGCCTGGTCCAGACCATCACGTCCCTGCAGGAACAGACACTGAGCTTCGTCCCGAAGGCGCTCACCGTGCTGGGAGTGCTCCTGTTGATCATGCCCTGGGCCATGCAGACGATCATGGACTACGCCGTTGGCGTCATCACGATGATGGGACAGGTGTCCCGGTGAGGTGATGGAGGAGCTCTGGTCATGGTGGTGGGTGTTGTGGCGGACGGGGGCCTGCCTGTCGGTGAGTCCCCTGATCGCCGGCGTCCGGATGCCGGGTCGGGTGCGTCTCATGGCGATCCTGGTCCTGGCGTGGGCGATGGTTCCCGTGGCCCGTACGGGCGGGATGCCTCCGATGGAGGGCGGATGGCTTGAGATCGCCCTGCTGACAGCCCGCGAGACGCTCGTGGGTTTGACCCTGGGCTTTGCCAGTCGGTTCATCGTGTTCGCGGCGCAGGTCGCGGGTCAGCTGATCTCCTCCGAGAT
>CAZZKQ010000207.1:0-6259 GCA_964654875.1 uncultured Verrucomicrobiota bacterium
TGTCCTCCACCATGCGGCACCTGTTGTCCCAATACCGGCTGGTGGATTGCGCCCAGCAGGGGGCGTCCCTCGTGGAGGAGCCCGATCAGGGTCGTGAAGAGTGGCACACCCGTGATGAAGGCCTTGGTGCCGTCGATGGGGTCGAGGACCCAGACGAATTCGGCGTCGGGCCGGACCGTTCCATGTTCCTCGCCGAGGATGCCATGGTCCGGGAACCGCGCCTCGATCCAGCGTCGCATCGCCAGTTCCGCGTCGCGGTCGGCGACGGTGACCGGGCTGTGGTCGGCCTTGTGCTCGACACCGAGCCCGACGCGGCCGAAGTGCGGCAGGATGACATCGCCACTGATCCGGCTCAGCTCATGGAGCGCGGCGACGAAGGGATCGAGGTTCATCCCGGAATCCAACCAGCTGGGGGTGTGGGTTGCCCAGCCGCTATTTGCCCGGACGCTTCGCAGGTGCCACCCAGTTCTTGTGCCAGTCGAGGCTCCAGAGACGCTCGAGCTTCACCAGCTCCGAGTGGCCGTCGACGAAGGCGATGTTGATCGCGCCGGGAAGATCGTTCTTGGGGTTGAAGGTCGAAGCCTTGCCCCAGTTGGCGTTGCCATGACGAGGAATCGTCACCCGCACCATGGCTCCTGCGAAGTCGTCGCCGGTGAACAGATTGCGGGCGGGCGGATCGTTCGGCTGCGGCCAGGTGTCGATCCAGATGCCATCGGGGATCACCGGAGTGTTCGATGGAATCGGGCAGTCGGACTCGTTCCTGTACTTCTTGGGCTTCTGCGAGGCGGAGCTGAAGTACGGGTCGTCGTCGCCGTAGAACCAGCCGTTGAAGACATAGCTGCCCTCGTAGTCGAAGCCCTTGCTGCCGGTCCAGAGCCATGTCTGGTTCAATGATCCGCTCGCCGGATGCCGACGCTTGTTCTTCTTGGCGGCCGGTGGCGCGGTGGGGCAGACACGAGCGGTGTTGATGCCCCCATAGTTGGTCGCCAGCACCGTCACCCATAGCGCATTGTCCATCGTCGCGGTCGCGGCGCCGTTGTAGGGCACCGGCTTCCCGAAGTCCGAGAGATACATGAAGGTCGAGAGGCCGAGGGTCTTGGTGTTGACCAGGCACTTGAGCTGGTTGGCTTTCGACTTCGCCTTGGCCAGCGAGGGCAGGAGCATGCCGGCAAGGATCGCGATGATCGCGATCACCACGAGGAGCTCGATGAGGGTGAAGCCGGTGGCTCGACGGCATCGGAAGGAGAGGCGGTTCATGGAGGAGGGTGCACGCCGATATGAACCGGCTGACACCGGAAATCAACGCCGGAGGCGTTGCAGGGGCCTTGCCTTCGGGGAGTCGTTCGCGTAGGTCGCCCGGGTCATGCGATCCACCCTAGCCTTGGTTCTCGTCTCCGGACTCCTCGCGGTCTCCGGGTGCGCGGCCTATCGGAGCCACGGCACCTTTGTGACCGGATACCGGATCGGGAATCTCCCCGCGGATTGGCGACAGGCCCCGATCGCCCTGTTCGAGGTCCGTGACCCGGAACCGGTGCTGTCGCGTGCGATCCCCGAGCCTTCCGGTCGGACCGACGATCAACCCGTCGAGGACGCGCTCCGGGGTGCCGGGTTCCTCGGTGGACGGATCCAGGATCCGTCGGGTCTGGTGGTGCTGTGGCGGGTGGACCGCCGGGTGCTGTCCAGCCGTCCCCGGGTTCCGGCCGAGGTCGGACTGCCCGTCCAACCCCCGCTGTTGGCTGCCACGCCCACCCGGCCGGTGTCCAGTACCGCCGTCGAGGCCGCGCGGGAGGGGGATCGACCCCCGATCGACGCGACGTCGGGATTGGAGACCTACTCGCTGGAGATCTCGATCGTGGACCGTCGTCGGACGGGAATCCCCGAGGTCTTCCGGGGGCGATGTGTGCTCCGGGCTCCGGACCGTCGGCTTGTCGAGGCGGCTGGATTCGCCGCCCGGAGGATCTTCGAGGGGTTTCCGGAGGTGGGGAGCGTCCAGTTCGACCAGGAGGTCGGTGCGCTCACGCCCACTTTGGTCCGCTGAAGGGATCAGACCGTGGCCTGTCCGGATCCAGGCTGGGCCTGGGGCGGAGGGCTGAAGTAGAGGGGCAGGGATCCCTGGTGGATGCCGTCCACGGCGAGGTCGATGGTGTACTCCCCGTGGCTCTCGAGCTTCAGGCCGTTCACCTGGAGGATCAGGTTGACGGTCGCGCTGTTGAGTTCCTGGAGGAAGCGGACCGAGACCTGGGCCTCCACACCCGGGACGATGCTCTTCCCGTCCTCGTCGGCGATCGTCATGCGGAGCTTGTGGTCGCCCTCCTCGATCCGATGCACCCGGAGCCGGGCCACGACCGAGCAGCGGGGCAACACCAGCGGGACCTCCGCCGAGTGGATGCGGTCGAAACCGCCGAGGATGCAGAGCTTGCCGCCGTAGTCCGCGGCGGATTCACAGAGGGTGAAGATCTCGAGTTTCAACGTCGGCAACCTACCCGGAAACCTGAGGGTGTCGGCAAGAATTCCAGGCTCCTGTTGGATTTTGTTGCTCCGGCCGAACCTGCACACCGTCCTGGGTGGACCTCACGGGATCCGGCGCAGCTGGAAGAAGCGCACGGGTTGGGAGGGCAGGAACCAGAGATGGTGCACCTCATTGGTGGCGAGGATGGGCGACCGTTCGCGCTCGGCTGATCCGTCGAGTCGCGGGCTGGTCTCCAGCTCATAACGCGTGTTCGGAACCAGGCCACCCAGGACCAGCTCAACGCCACGATCCACCGAAGCGTGGGGAATGGCCACGACCGGGGGTGGCTCGACCTCGATACGGATCGGGCCCTCGACCGGTGTGCCGGTGTTTTCGATGCGGACGGCGACGAGGCGTCCGCCGGTGATCTGGGACCGTACCACGGCACCGGTAGCGCCCTGGCCTACGACCCGGATGCGGGGCGGCGTGGCGTAGCCGATTCCCGGATCCAGGATATTGCCCCCCACAAGGAATCCCCCGACCACGGTCGGATCCACGACCGCGGGACGCGGCACCGGAGCCTCGGCCAGTCGGTAGGCCTCGGCGGGTCCTGAGACCCAGCGTTCTGCGAACTCCACGCCGGTGAGGTCGACCCCGCCCTCCTCCCACACGCCGTCCCGCTGCCGCTGCAGCCGGTAGGCCTTGTCCTTGGACAGGGATCCAAAGCGCAGCAGCGAGGCTTCGCCCAGCGTCAGCTGGAGGGGTGGCACCGCCGGGGCCTCAACCCGCAGCTCCGGTGCCGAGGTGAAGCCGGATCCGGGGCTCACGACCTTGACCTCGACCAGGCCCTGTTGCCCGACCACCGCGAGCAGCTGGGCACCGGTGCCCCCGCCCCCGACGATCTGGATCTGCGGCACCCGGGAGAACCCGTGGCCCTTGTCGAGGATCCGGACCCCCACGAGGAAGCCGTTGACCACGAGGGCCTCCAGCCGGGCGGGCCGGACCTGGTCGGTGATGACGAAGGTGCTGGAGAGTTCGCCCTGATGGCGGTCCCCCAGGATCCGGGCTTCGATCCGGAACGAGCCGGGTCCGACCGGACAGGACTCGCTCCCGTCGTAGGTGATCCGGACGGGAAGTCCGGGCGGCTCGGTCGTGACCGTCACACAGCGGGGGGTTCCATCGAGGGGCTGTTCGAGGCCCGAGAACTGGATCGTGGCAGGGATGCGGGAGACCTTGAGGCGGGCGGCGGCCGAGGTGACCGAACCGGCGGCGTTGGTGACGCGGACCGAGTACTGGCCCGCATCGGCAAGACGCAGTCCGGGAAGGTGGTATCGGGATCCCTGGGCCCCCGGTATGGGCGTGCCGTCGAGGAGCCATTGGTAGGCGAGCGGCTCGCCACCCGAGGCGACGACCTCGAACGACACCGCCTCATCGACCCGACCCGACAGGTCAGCCGGAGACGCCTCGATCACCGGGGCCGTCAGAGCGTCGGTGGCGCGCAACGCCCCCAGGCGCAGGACCCCGAGGGACGCCCAACGGGGCAGGTCGGCGTCCGACCACGATACGCCCTCGAGGGTGAGGGTCTGGTCCGGGTTCGCCGACCCAGCCACCCGGCGCAGCTCGAGGATCGAATCGACCCGGGGCACGTTGTTCCCGTCCCGACGCACCACGGGCCGCACCTTGAGGTGGTTGGCGATGAGGCCCTGGGTCTTGTCGAAGATGTCGGACAGATCCAGGACATCCCCCTGGGCGGTCGAGAAGTCGCCCACCACATCCCGTGAGCCATCGGGTCCAAATAGGAACTGGTCGCCCCCGGGACCTCCCAGGAGTCGGTCGTCCCCGGGTCCGCCGTCGAGGAGATCGTCCCGGTCGGAGCCCGTCAGCTGGTCCGTTGAGAGCCCGCCCGAAAGGGCGTTTCGGACTCCGGATCGTCCGGTGAGCTGCACCGGACGGATGTCCATCCGGTGGTCCCACACGACGACACCCTCCCATTTCGCGAGCAGGTAGTTCCGGATCCGGGCCCGGCCCTTGGCATCCAGGGGGGCGTCGAAGAGGACCCATTCGGACAGGGACCCGTCGAGGGCTCGCGAGGCTTGGGTCTCGCCCAGAGCCCGGGAGGCACCGAAGGTCGAGAACGAGGGGGTCCAGACCGCGGTGTTCGAGGCCGACTGCCACGTTCCGTGGTCCAGCAGGTCCAGACGGCTGCGGGCGCCCTCGCTGGAGATGACGCCGCGGATCCTGCCGTCGAGTGGTCCGCTCCGAGTGACCCGTCCGGTCTCCACGACCCGGAGGCTCCTGGCGGCTTGCGGACCCCCCACGGCGGCGACTTCGATCCCGACCCCGTTGAACAGGGTCTGCACCGGTCTGGCGGAGGGTTCAACCGACGCGGCGAAGGCCACCGTGTATCCGGCGAGGCGGAGGTCCTGGTCATCCCAGTAGAGGAATTGTCCCGATCGGAATCCTACCGTGCGGTCGGCGGCCCGTGGCTGAAGTTCCGGGCGAGGTTGATAGGTGTCCCGTCCGGCACCGGAACGGTCCGTCCATTCCCAGATCGGGCCGGCGGGGATGCCGGTGGCGTCGAGCCAGGCGACCGGTGCCGCGCCGATGCCGGTGGCGGGTGAGTAGGCCGAGAGCTGGAGCGTGGCGGTGTTGGTCGACGGCTTCGTCCCGGCTTGCCGCAGTTCGAGGTCCACAGCAGCGGAGCTGAAGGTCGCAGACACCTCGAGGGTCACGTCCCCGGCCAGGACCTCGGCGTGGGTGAACGGAGTGGTCGACTCCAGCGGCGCACCCCGTCGCTTCCAGGTGAGACCGGGCGTCGGACCCCGGCGGTGATAGGACAGATCCTTGGGCTCGGTTCCCGGGGACACCATCGGCACGGAGAACCCCGATTCGCCCCCCGCGGGGAGGCTGAGGCTGGTCTCGAGGATCGCCGGGTAGGTGTTGGCCCGTTGGGGATTGGTTCCCGCGAGGTACTCGGCCAAATTACTGAGGCCATCCTGATCCGCATCGAGCTGCCCGTCCGTTCCGAGGCGGGGGTTCAGGCCGTTCTGCTCCTCATACCAGTCGGCGATCCCGTCGTTGTCGGTGTCCACCTGGGGGACCGACGCCTCTAAGTCGATCCGGATCTCATCTCCGCGGTTGGCGAACGAGGTGGTGACCTCCTTGGCCTGTCCGGGATCCCGAACCTGGGCGGTCGTGCCGTCGACCGTGGCCTCGACAATCCGGTACTGGAGTCGGGCGGCACCCGCCGAGAGGCCTCCGCCGCTGTCGAAGGCATCGGGCAGGTAGAAGACGGGAATCTCATGGCGGTACGAGTATTCACCGTTGGGCCCGACAGGACGGAGCGTCTCGGTCCGAACGACGCGTTGGGCGGGGTTGGACCGGTTCTCGAGGACGAAGCGCAGTGTGCCACGGGTCAGGAGGCGTCCCTGGCCATCGATGCCCGTGGCCAGAATCCGTCCGTAAAGCACGAGGTGCGGTTCCGAAAACTCGGCGGCGGCGAGGGGCAGCGTCAACAGGAGGGCCCCGGCAAGGGTCGCCATCCAGTCGGTCAGGCGGTGGAATCGGTTCATGATCATTGCGGAAGTCGATGAGGAGACGATCCGGGGGATGGGCCCACTCCGGGCTGGAAGGTGGTGGGGTCGGCGGGACCGACTGGGAGGATCGGCAGGTTGGTGAGGGTCTGAAGCCTCTGTGGGAACCGCTGGATGCGTGCCGCGGCGAGCACCTCGCGGTCGAAAGCGTCCTCGACCTCGCGTCGTCGGGCCGCGAGGAGGGACTTCTCGATCCCGGCGCGGACGGATTCGAGGG
>CAZZKQ010000208.1:0-6256 GCA_964654875.1 uncultured Verrucomicrobiota bacterium
TCGACGGTCTTGAGCGAGGCGATGCGGGTCAGTTTGTAGGGTTCGGACATGAGCCTGAAGAGAGTGGCTCGGGACGGCTCAGGGTGTGGAGTGGTTTCTGAAGCGGAGGTAGGCCGCTGCCGGATCGAACGGCGGCTCGGCCGGTCCGGAATGCAGCACCGCTCCGAACCGGAGTCGAAACAGACTGCCGGGCTTCACGACCACGGCACTCTTCACCCCCTGCTTCATCGCCTCGCGACCGAACGGGTTCGCCACGAAGACGCCGTAGTCCCGGTTGTGCCACCAGCTCGGTTGGAAGTTGGACGGATCCGCCATCAGGGTGATCCCGGTGGACCGCCCCTCCACCACCCGGGCGTAGTCGCACCAGTCGGCCGGCTGTCCCCAGGTCTGCTGGGCCGACACCCGCCCCGTGCTGCTGAGGATCCGCCCCCCGTTCTTCTCGGTCAGCGGCGTGGCCACCCGCGCCGCGAAGCCCATCTCCTCCTGGTCGCCCAACACGAGATCCTTCCCAGTCGGCACCAGGACGGCCTCCCAGGTCAGCATCCACGCGCCGTCGCTGGGGACGATCGTGAACCGGTTCGTCATCGCTCCCAGCGTGGCGCCGTCGGGTCCGCGGAGCCGGGATTCCGTTGCGAAGCGGAGCGCGCCGTCGCGGACGTTCGGGAAGTCTACGAAGCCGACATGGTCGATGCGTCCGCGGTTGCGCCAGAAGTCGATGCCGCTGATGTCGCCGAACCCCAGCCACAGCCCCGGATGCATGGTGTCGTGGTCGGTCGCATCCTGCCCCGGTACGGGTGGGTGGTTGCGCGTGACCCGGGCACCGTCGAGCGCATGGAGGTTGGCGAAATGGGGACGCAGGATCCGGTCGTCCCGGTAGACGAACTCCGCGAGCGGCTGGCCGTTCCGGCGGATCCGGATCCGCCCCTCCGTGTCCTCCAGCTCGAACCCTGGTGTGGACGACGGCAGTAACGTCTTCCCGGGGGTCGATCCGGCGGGTTCGGGACGGCTCCGCAGATAGGCGACGAGATCTGCGACCTCCGTGGGGCCGAGGACGGTGTCGAACGCCGGCATGGCGGAGGTCTTCTCCGTGGTCCGGTCGACGATCTTCGACTTCGGAATCACCACTCGTTCTCCGGTCGCCAGGCCGAGGGTCACCGACAGGCCGCTCTCCTCCAGAAGGATGCCAGCGTGCTCGGCATCCCGGGTCTGCACGGTGAGGAGCTGGAATCCCTCGGTGATGACGGCGTTGGGCTCGAGGAGGGACTGGACCAGGTGACGGACCGCGGCCCGGTCGGCGATGGCCGAGAGGTCGGGTCCGAACGCATTTCCCTGCCCATTGAACCGGTGGCACTGGGCGCACCCGGCACCACCTGGGGCATGGAACCATCGGGCCCCGCGCTCGGCATTGCCCGAGTCCAGGGCCGCCAGGGCCTGATCGACTGTGGTCGAAGTCGAACGTGCCGGCAGCAGGACGGGTTCGTTGGCCTTGCCCCCCGACAGCACGGCCTCCAGCGGACGCCCACGGACCTCGACGATTCCGCCGCCGGCGCCCGATTTCTTAAGCCAGAGCGTGGCGATCTCCCGGACCGAAGGGGCGGAGTCCGACGCCAACGGCCGGACCTGTCCCTCCTTGAGAGCCTGGTCCTCGAGCAGCGCGAGCAGGGCGCTGCGCCGGACACCCGGACGCGGATCGGCGAGCAGGGACTCGAGTGCCTCCTTCGGGGTGAGGTGGCGCAGGGCCTGCCAGCCGGCGTAGGCGTTGACGGGATCCGTTTCCGCGGCCAGCACACTCAGCAGCACATCGCGTGCGGAGGTCTGGCGGCACAGGTCGATGGCCTGGATCGCCTCGAAGCGCAGTCGTGCCTCCGGATCCTTCAGCCGCGAGACCACCCCGTCGGGCAAGGCCGTGTCGGCGCTGCGGCGACGGGTCCGATCGGCGAGGAGACGGATGCACTGGAGGCGTCGGTTCAGACCGGTTTCGGGGTTCTTGATCCACTCCAGCAGGATCCCGTCCCGCGACCGATCGGCAGGCTGGCCACGCCCAAGGGTCCAGAGCAGCCAGGTCTCCCGCGCCTCGGAAAGCGGCTGCGCCTTCAGGGCAGCGAGGAGGGCGGGTCGGACCGCGTCGCCGCGTCGGACCAGCTCGTCCTGGGCATCGATCCGCCAAACCGGCAGGAGTCCGTCGAGATCCTCGATCAGCTCGTCCGGGGTCCATGCCGATAACGGCTTCACTCGCTTGGAGGCCATCGGCGGCGATGGCTTCTGTCCGGCGGCCGACACACGGAACACGCGTCCCTCGCTGGTCATCTGACCGTCCCGGTACTCCGCGCCATAGCCGGCGCTCCAGCCGAGGATCCACAGGGCGCCGTCGGGACCGATCTCGAGGTCGGTGGGACGGAACAGCGAGCTGCCGCCCTCCACGAAGGATTCCCAGTCGCCGCCCGCTGGCTTGAGCAGTGCGCCGTCCCAGATGGGCCGCCAGACGAAGGTCGCCTTCCGCAGCCAATCGTTCACGAAGAAGACCTGTCGGTGCGATGCCGGAAACGCCGGCGAATCCCCGAACACGATGCCGGTGTAGGAGCCCTCGTGGAGGGGTCCGCTCACCGGGGCTGTCGGGGGATGGGATGGGGTGCCCCAGTGGGCGCTCCAGGGATGGTTCCACCCGAAGTGGGCCCCTTGGAACGACCGGAACACCCGGTCGCCGGAGTTCTGGTCGTTGTCGGTCACGAGGGCGTTGAAGCCGCCGTCGAAGGTCATGTCCCACGGGTTCCGCATGCCGCGCGACACGATCTCGAGCCCGGTCCCGCCGTCCTCGCACCGCAGCACACCGCCCTCGACACCCCAGTCGTCGGCCGGATCATGGTAGGCCTTCCGGTACTCGCCCCTGCGGAACGTCTGCGGCGGCGGCAGGTCGGGCGTGCCCACCGGGGCCCGTACGCCCCAGAGATCCCGGAACGGCTTCGGCGCAACCCGCCCGGGCTGGGTGAGGCCCTTGGAGTTCCCCTTGCTCATGTAGAGCCGCCCGTCCGGTCCCCAGTTCAATCCATGCAGCCCGTGCTCGAGGTTGCCGAGGTCGGTGTAGATCCGGACATACTCATCGGCCTCGTCATCCCCATCGAGGTCCCGCACGACGGTCAGGTCCGGCGCGTTGGCGACCCAGAGGTCGCGTCCGTGCCAGGCGAGGCCCTGGATCGCGTTGAACCCTGTCGCGAAGACCCTGCTGCGATCCGCCCGGCCATCGCCGTCGTCGTCCAGCACGAGCACGACGCTGTCGCCCGGGGTGTCGGGCTTCGGATTCCGGTACTGGGGTCCCATGCCGATGCACAGCCGACCCCGGGCGTCGAACGCCATGGAGCAGGGTTGTCGGACGAGCGGTTCGCGGGCGAAGAAGGAGATCTCGAACCCGGCTGGGACCTTCGGCAGAGCGTCACGATTGGCGTTGGGATCGTGGAAGTCCGCGGCGGGCAGCCAGACGGGGATCGTCAGCGGGAGGAGGCGCAGCAGGGACTTCATGGTCGGGAGGGTTTCGGGGTCTGGGTCGCAGCCAGGGTGTGGTCCGTGGTGTCGGGAGCCCAGAGGATGGCGATGACGCCCAGGAGATAGATGAGTCCGCAGAGGGTGCCCACCTGCGGATAGGAACCCCCGAGGAGGGTGAAGAGGGATCCGGCGAGCAGGACTCCACCGGCGGTGGCGAAGCGGCCGACGTTGTAGGCGATGCCGCTGCCGGCGGCCCGGACATGGGTGGGGAACAGTTCAGGGAGGTACAGTGGCAGCCAGCCGAAGAAGAGGGTGCCGACGAAGCCTTGGGCGAAGACCAGCGGCAGGAACTCCGGTCGGAGTGGTGCGGTGCCTCGGAAGAGACCCACCGTCAGCGCCGCCGCGCCGAGGCTGATCATGGCGTAGGCGCGTCGACGTCCCAGCAGCACGGCGACCTGGGCGCCGACGAAGCTTCCCAGCACCGCACCCAGAGCCCAGGCGCCCTGGGTCGAGGCCTTGTAGCCGGGGGTGGTGGCGCCCGCGACGGCGTCGGCCCATGGGATCATCCACTTGCTCGCCGCCCAGGCGCCGATCATGGGGATGGACCCCAGCAGGATGCCGACGAGGGTGGTCCGGAGCAGGGGAGGACGGAGGAGAACACGAACCGGGTTCGCCACAGGGGTCCCGGTGGAATCCGGTTTCGCACCGAACCCCATGGATCGCTGGGCAAGCCAGAGCGGGGATTCGGGGACGATCCAGAGGGCGAGGATGCCCAGGGCCGCGGGCACAGCGGCGAGGTGGAAGAGCCAGCGCCAGGACTCCGGGGTCACGAACCAAAACCGGGCGACCTGGGACAGTCCAAGGATGCCAGCGTTGAGGGCGGCCCCCATGAGGCCGGCGACGAGGGGACGCGATTTGTCCGGCCAGCACTCGGCCGCGAGGGCCACCGCGTTGGGCCAGACCCCGCCGACGCCGAGTCCGACCAGGAACCGCAGCACCAGCATCTCCTCCTGGCTCCGGACCCACGCCCCGAGGCCGGCGAACACCGAATAGGCGAGCACGCTCACGCCGAGCGCTCGCGTGCGGCCAATCCGGTCCCCGAGGTGGCCCAGGACGATCCCGCCCACAGCCGCGCCGAGCATGAGCGCCGCCGTGAACCGGGCGAACCAGTCGCCGCCCAGCGTCGGAGTGTAGCCCGCCCCAAGCAGGCTCTTCGAGACCGACAGCGAGGCGACCGGCATGAGGCCCAGCTCGACCCCATCGAACACCAACGCCAACGCCGCCGTGGCCAGCACCCCCAGGCGACGTCCCCCCGTCATGACACCGACTCCTCCCGGGGTCCATGGACCCGATCCGCCGGCCGGGCCGTGGGGTTCAGGATTCCGGTGGACATGGTGGCGAGGGGTTGCTCGGAGGTCTCAGGGGTTCACCGCGGCAGCCGTGCCACGATGTCGGCGAGGATCTCCCGATCCGACTCCGGTCGACGCGGCGAGCGGGGATGGGTGTCGTCACACCCGATCCAGCCCCGGAGCTTCAGGAACTGTGCCGCGCTGTGCTTGTCGGCGGGCACGGGCGGACGGAACGCAAGGAACCCCAGGTACTGCAGCAGATCGTTGAGTTCGTGGAACGCCGGGTCCCCGGCGGCCCAGGCGGCGTCGCGACGGGCAAAGACGTCGGGGGCGAAGGTCGACAGCCCCAGCAGGTAGTCGCTGCCGTACATGACCATGTCGATCGCGAGGTCGTTCCCGGTGTACACGCGGAAGTCGGGCCGGAGGGCATCACGCAGGACGAGCCGTTGCCATTCGAGATCCCGACGGAGCGACGAGTGCTTGGCCCCGATGCAGGACTTCACCCCCATCAGCCCGCGGAAGACGTCGAGGGAGTAGATCTTGCCGAAGGGGGCGAACATGGTGCCCAGTTCGAAGCCCACGAACCGGTCGCAGAGCGCCCCCAGTGAGGCGTAGGCGGCAACGATGGCGTCGTCGGACTGCCCGGTCAGGCCATGGCTCTGGAAGATCACCGGGATGCCGGAGAACTCCTGGATGATCTCCATCTGGCGGGCATAGGCGTCGCGGGCGAAGGCGGCCCCGGGCTGATCACCCACGAAGGCACCTGCGACATAGGAGCGCCCGGCGCATTCATGACGGGTGATCTCCAGCGCACGACGTTTGGTGGACTCGTCGATGAGGTTCCCGAACCCGGTGTCCATGTTGACCGCGGGTCCGAGTCCGGCCTCGACGGTCCGCCGCACGTGCCCGCGGAATCCGTCCCAATCCACGGAGCCATCTGCAAGGAACGGCAGGAGGATGGCGGAGAAGCCCTCGATGCGTCGACGCGGTCGGAGAAGGGACACGGGATCCGGCACGATGGGAATCATGTCTGGACCGTATCGGTACACGCGGGGAGGGGGAAGCAGACTCACACGAGGACATTGAGGAATGGGGAGTGTTGTTGGGGAGTTGAGTGTTGAGAGTCGAGAGTTGAGAGAAGGCTGCCTGATGCCTTTGGACGGATGCCGAGGGCGTCCGCCGGTGGGTGATGCCGTGCCCTGCATCACGGGGCGCGGGAGCGCCCACGAGGGTCAACGCCAACGGCGTTTCGGCCTCCAGCCCAGGGTTGGGCCGAGGGACGAGGACCTACCCTGGGAGACCGAGATGGGATCGGGGTCAACCGCAACGCGGTTGCGGCCGGTTGGGATGGGGACACAGGGAGGCCATTGGCACCACGACGCGAGAGGGGGATCGAGGCGCAACCGCGTTGCGGTTGGAATGACGGTGGG
>CAZZKQ010000209.1:0-6251 GCA_964654875.1 uncultured Verrucomicrobiota bacterium
GGGGGGTGCTGTCCATGGAGGGCAGGGTGGGGCGCCGGTGGATGATGGTGAACCTCATCCATCTCGCGCCGATGGGGTTCGGACTCTGGTCGGCGCATTGGGTGGCCCATCTGGGAGTCGGACTCCCGCTGCTGGGGCCGATCGTCCAGCGCTGGGCGGCGGAGGGGTTGGGTTGGGGCGGGCCGATGGGGTTCACGGCCTTGCCCCTCGCCTTCCGGGAAACGCTGCCGGTGCTTCAGGTGCTGCTGCTGGACGCGGGCTTTCTCGCGACACTGTGGCTGATGTGGACCGTGTCGGGACGATGGACCTTCCGGTCCGGCAACCGATGGCGGGCGTTCCTGCCGTGGGCGTTCCTGGCCACGGTGCTGCAGGGGATGGCGTTGTGGATGCTTCTTCAGCCCATGGCACCCCGGGGAACGCCGGGACAGGGATTCTGAGCGTATGGACGCCTCCTCGATCCAGCGATGGGCCCGGATGGAACTGCTCCTCCTCGGGATGTGCCTTTTGGGGATGTCGGTCGGGAGGGCGGATCCGGCGACGCTCCTCCTCCAGGAACGGCGGGGTGGGATCCGGGTAACGGTCTGGATGGATCCGGCGGTGCCGCGGGTGGGACGGATTCTCCTGAACGCCGTCGTCGAGGACACATCGACAGGGTCGGTGCTCCGGGAGGTGGGTCTGATGTCCCGGCTTCGGCCGCCGGCGGGATCCGGTGAGCTTCCGATGGATCCGGTCTGCGGTCGGGAGGCCACGGTGGGGACGTCCTCGGGATGGGTTCCCTGGGAGCAACCCGTGTTCGGGAACCAGGTCGTCCGTGGCACAGAGGCCTGGCTTCCGGTTCCAGGGGTGTGGTCCCTGGAGGTGAGGGCCCAGTCCCGGGGGCGTGAGGATGAGTTCCGCGTCGCCATTCCTGTCGAACCGTCCGCATCCGGGACCCGGATCCTCCTGTGGGGCGTCGGTCTCCCGGCGCTGATGGTGGCGCTCTATGCGGGGACGAGGGGATGGGGAGTCACGCGGTGACGCGGAGGCGCGGAGGGAGAGAGTGGATAGGGAAGCAGGAAAAGGGGGCATGCGTTGGGGGGCGACACCTGGAGCCGGTGTACGACCCGGGATTTGTCCGCTCCCGGACGAACCCTCGCCGTCCTCGCGGTAGCGTCATGGTGTGGCCGAATTCGGGTCGACGAGGGTCGCTTTCCGAAAACCCGGACTCGCCGGGTGTGACTCCCTGGCGGAGGGTTCCCGGATCGCATGAACCCTGGACCTGCCCGTTCGCTTGCAGCCCTGTTCCTCCGCAGCCTTGTCCTCGGGCTCCTGCTGTGGCCGGCCGTCGGGGCGACCGAGCCGACCCACCAGACCCAGGTGATCGAGGGCTGGACGGTCCTGATCGATGTGCGCCTGCTGAAGGACCAACCGGTCCTCACCGCCAAGGCCCTCGAGCTCCTGCGGATCCAGCTGCAGGAGATCGTGCGGGTCGTCCCTGCTCCCGCGGTGGCCAAACTCCGCGAGATCCGACTGTGGTTCTCCCCGCCCTATCCGGCGGTCCGCTCGGGTGCCGAGTACCATCCCGACGTCGGATGGCTGCGGTCCAACAAGCGCAATCCAGCCATGGCCCGGGGTGTCGAATTCACCGGGGTGGAGGATTTCGAGGCCGAGACGCGACGCATGCCCAACTTCACGCTCCACGAACTGGCCCATGGCTACCACGACCGGGTTCTGGAGGGCGGCTTCGGAAACGCCGAGATCAAGGCCCAGTATGAGAAGGCCAAGGCCAGCGGAGTCTATGACCGTGTCGAACGACAGGATTCCGAGGGGCGACGGCGGTTCGATCGGGCGTATGCCTTGACCACCCCGATGGAGTACTTCGCCGAAAGCACCGAAGCCTACTTCACCCGGAACGATTTCTTTCCGTTCCACCGCGGTGAACTGCATCAGGCTGATCCCGAGATGGAGGCGCTCGTCGGACGCCTCTGGGGCGTTCCGGAGAAGGCCCGATGATCCAGCCCGGACCCGCCCGAAACCCGCAGTCCGAAACGGGATTCCCCGGGTCGGGTGTCGACGTCGCCTCTCCGGATCCACGCCGCGGGACGACCGGAACACACCGCAGTTCCTGATTCCAGTGTCCACATGAAGAACCCCATTGCTCTGGGCCTGCTGCTGGCCTGTTCTGCCGGTGCCGTTGGTGCCGTTGGTGCCGTTGGTGCCGAGAGGCTCACCGAGTGGCGCCACTCGGCATCGCTCTGGATCCTCACCACGCCCGAAGGCGCGGCGATGCCCGCGGGAGCGACCTTCGAGGGGTTCCCCGTGCTGGTGCGCCTCGATGGAGGGACCTTCCGCTTCGACGAGGCGCGTGCGGACGGTGCCGACCTCCGCTTCTCCCTGGGCGACGGCACGGTCCTGTCCCACCAGTTGGAGGAATGGGATCCGGCCGCGCGCTCGGCGAGCGCCTGGGTGCGCCTCCCGAGGATCGAGGGAAACGCCCAGCAGGAGATCCGGATCCACTGGGGCAATGCCGGTGCGGAGGCCGGGGTCCGGGGCGCAGGGGTGTTTGAGGCCTCCAACGGCTACCTCGGCGTGTGGCACATGGGAGGTCCGCGCGACGAGGTCGGTGGCGGCATGGCCCGGGATTCGGGAACCACTGCCACCCGTGGCCTCGTGGGTCCGGCCCGGCACCTTGAGGAGGGACAGGGATTCTTCGTCGGGGACCAGCTCACCGGGTATCCGACCGGTTCCGAACCCCACTCAACCGAGGCCTGGATCCGTCCCCTGAAGCCCAACACCACCGTGGTGGGCTGGGGCAATGAACAGGCGCAGGGCAAGGTGGTCCTGCAGTTCCGAAGCCCACCCCACGTCGGCATCGACGCCTACTTCTCCGATTCCAGCATCGACGGCAGGACCACCGTCCCGGAGGGACACTGGACGCACGTCGTGCACACCTACGAGTCGGGTCGCACCCGGCTGTATGTGAATGGCGTCCTCGACGTGGAGTCCACCCGCCGCTCCTCGCCGCTCAACGTCCGCCGACCCGCACGGATGTGGATCGGGGGGTGGTACGACCACTACACCTTCAAGGGGGACATCGATGAGGTGCGGGTTTCGAGGACGGTCCGATCTGCGGATTGGGTTCGCCTTCAGTTCGAGAACCAGAGGCCACTGCAGCGGCTCGTCGGCCATCCGGTCACTGCCGGCGACCGCTTCACCGTGTCCCACGACCAGATCACCCTGGTCGAAGGGGCCACCGCCAGAGTCACCGCGGAGGCTGGGGGTGCCCGGAAGGTCTACTGGATCCTCAAGCGGGAGGGCCGTGAGACCGTGGTGTCTGTCGATCGATTCGACCATACGCTGGAGGCGGGTCGATTCACCGGCGACGCCCACGCCACACTCCAGTTCAGGGCGGTGTATGCCGACACGGTCCAGGCCCGCGACATCCCGGTCACTCTCCGGGAGGCCATTCCGGATCCAACCTTCACGCTGAAGGCACCGAGGACCTGGGATGGGCGCAGGACCCTCGAGATCGTCCCGCAGGTCGACAATCTCGCCGCGCTCGAGGCCGCCGGGGCGACGAATCTCACGACGTCCTGGGCGATGGGTGACATCGCCACGCTCCGGGAGATCGCCCCCGGGAAACTGATCCTGTCCCGTGCCCAGAACAGCGGCCTGTTGACGGTCACCGCGACGCTCGACAACGGAGGCCAACCCGTCACCCGTTCCTGCACGATCGACGTGCGTGAGCCGCGCAAGGATCGGTGGGTCCAGCGGATCCCGGACGCCGACGAGTTGCCGGAGGACAATCAATTCTACGCCCGCGACGATCGGGGCCAGGGAACGCTCCTGTGCCACGGAACCGTGGCCGCACCGGCCGACGCCGTCTTCGTGCGGGTCCTGGCCGATGGCAGGCCTTGGCGCGAGGCCCAGGTCCGGCCCGGGAAGGGGGGGCGGTTCCGTCTGTCCGTGCGGCTCAAGCCCGGCCTGATTCGCTACGACGTCGAGTTCGGATCGCGCCGGTCCGGCCAGGAAACGGTCCTGCGTCGGGCGACCAATGTCGTCTGTGGCGACGCCTATCTGCTCCAGGGCCAGTCGAATACCGTTGCCACCGACTGGGGCCCGGAGGAACCGGCCTTCAGAAGCCCCTGGATCCGGACGTTCGGCAGTCCATCGAGTGATCCGAATGGCCTCCGCCTCTGGGGCGAGGCCGTCCATCGCAACCCGGATGGCGAGAGGCTCCAGATCGGCTACTGGGGCATGGAACTGGCCCGGAGGCTGGTCGAGGCCCATCGGATTCCCATCTGCATCTTGAATGGGGCGGTCGGCGGGACACGCATCGATCAACACCAACGCAATCCCATCCAGCCCGACGATCCCTCGACGATCTACGGCCGGCTGCTCTGGCGGGTCCGACAGGCCCGGCTCACCCATGGCATCCGGGGCATCGTCTGGCATCAGGGCGAGAACGATCAGGGAGCCGATGGTCCCACTGGCGGCTTCGGCTGGGAGACCTATCGGGACTACTTCATCGACCTCGCCGCGGCGTGGAAACGCGATTATCCGAACGTCCAGCACTACTACGCATTCCAGATCTGGCCGCTGTCCTGTTCCATGGGGATCGACGGGTCCGACAACCGCCTGAGGGAGGTCCAGCGGAACCTGCCGACGGCGTTCTCCCGTCTCAGTGTCCTGTCGACCCTGGGCATCGAGCCGCCGGGGGGATGCCACTTTCCCGCCGCCGGGTATGCCGAGTTTGCCCGCATGCTCTTTCCGCTGATCGAGCGCGACGATCACGGGAAGACGTTCCCCGGTCCCATCGGGCCGCCGAATCTCCGCCGCTTGGGGTTCAGCCGACCCGATCGAACCGCTCTCTCCCTCGAGTTCGATCAGGACATCGTCTGGAACAACAGCCTCGTCAGCGAGTTCCTGATCGATGGCCGTCGGGGACGGGTCGCCAGCGGCAGCGTGTCTGGCCGCGTTCTGACCCTCCAACTGACGGGGGATGGCGGGGGCCGGACGCTGACGTATCTCGACAGCCGGAACTGGAGCCAGGCACGACTTCTGAAGGGCACCAATGGTCTCGCGGCCCTGACCTTCTGCGAGGTGCCCATCGGGATGCCGGAATCCGGGGCAGGGGGTGGGCCTGCTCGGAACGGTCCCGCCAGCCCCCTCAACGGCGCACGATGAACCCGGCGTCGGCCCAGTCGGCCAGGTCCTCCCGGGAGCCGTCACCGGCATCCATCGCCACGAGCGTCAGGGTCTTGGATCCGCGGGGAATCGGGATGTCGAAGCGCCAGGCGGGCGACAGGATCCGCATCACGGGGCTGACCCCGGCCTCCTTGCCGTCGATGAACACCTTGAAGACGACGCTGGGGTACTTGGCGAGATTGGATCCGAAGTTGAGGTCGACCACGTTCTCATCCACCCCGGCATAGGCCACGAACCGCTCGTAGTCGGGCTGGATCGCATAGGCCACCGCGCAGGGGGCATGGACACCCAGGCCGTGCTCGGGCTTGCGGCGGTCCACCCGCAGCGGCTTGCCGGTGTTGGCCTTGTCCTTCTGTGGCGCCTGCGTCGTGCCGGAGTACCGGACCGTGCCGCTGTAGGTATGGCCGAAGCCGACGGAACGGACCGGGGTCAGGTCCCCGATGGACACGTCCGGCTTGGGCGGTGCCGGAATCATGCGGGCGAAGGAGCCCTCGGACTCGAGTCCCACGGGCACTCCACCCCGGAACGCCAGCGTCCGGAGCTGGGTCGTGTTGGTGAACACCAGCGGGGTCGTGTACAGGCTCGAACGCGGTCCCGGTGCGGAGCCGTCCAGCGTGTACCGGATCTCGGCCCCCGGCTGCAGCGGTGCGGTGAGGGTGACCGTGATGGGCTGCTCGAACAGGTGCGGTCGCATCCGCGTCCCCCACGGGGCGATGCGCACCGGATCGACCGGTCGGGAATTGTTCCAGCGTCCCAGCCGGGTGAGCTCTTCCTCGAGCTGGATGGTCGGTGCCAGGTGCTTCTCGAAGTGGGCCACGACCTGCTCGGTGTTGAGGTCGGGGGTGAAGCCGCGGGACGGGTCATAGCCCGGATGGGCATCGGTCATGTCGCGGGCCAGCACACAACGCAGGCCGGCGGCCTTCATCGCACGGAGTCCCATCGGCTTGCCGAGGAGGCAGACCTGGGTGTGGAACCCGACGTAGAGCAGATGGGTCAGTCCCCGCTGCTGGCAGATCGCGTAGACCTCCGCCTGGGTGTCCGGCATCAGGTCGGCCTCCCCGATC
>CAZZKQ010000210.1:0-6246 GCA_964654875.1 uncultured Verrucomicrobiota bacterium
CGAGCGCGGGGTCCGGTTCGTCGAGCTGATCGACTCCGGCTCGTCCGACAACTGGGATGCCCATGGCGACATGATGGCCCACGAGCCCCTGGCCCGGAACGTGGACCAGGCCATCGCCGGCCTGTTGCAGGACCTGAAGCTCCGGGGCCTCCTCGAGGACACCCTCGTGGTCTGGACCTCGGAGTTCGGTAGGACCCCATTCAACGCCGCGGCCGACGCCAAGGGGCGCGAGCACCACCACTGGGTCTACTCCTCCTGGATCGCCGGGGCCGGCGTCCGGGCCGGCAGCGTCTATGGGGCCTCCGACGACCACGGCATCGATGTCGCCCAAGACCCCGTCCATCTGCACGACTTCCATGCCACGCTGCTCCATCTCATGGGACTCGACCACGAGCGGCTGACGTTCCGTCACAACGGGCGCGACCACCGGCTGACCGATGTCGCCGGTAACGTCGTGCAGGGCCTGCTGGCCTGATCCCCACGCGCTACCGCGCACGGGCGACGACCCAGACACAGACCCGCTCGGCACCCAGCCGCCGGAGCTGCCGAGCAACGGCATCGGTGGTCGCCCCGGTGGTGAGGACGTCATCGACCACCACAACCGACAGTCCCTCGAGGGAATGACCGGACCTCGCCCGGAAGGCCTTCCGCACATTCTCCTGACGGGCCTCCCGTCCCAGGTGGGTCTGGGTCGGGGTTTCATGGACCCGTTCGACCAGATCGGTGCGGACCGGGAGCCCGACGCGGCTCCCGAGGAATCGGGCGAGGAGCTCCGCCTGGTTGAACTCGCGTTCCCGCTCCCGGGTGGGATGGAGCGGCACCGGGACGATCAGGTGCCAGTTTCCCGAGGACAACTCCGGACGTGCCGCCCGGACGAGAAGCCGACCCAGGAACGGGCGGAACCAGACGGCACCGTCGTACTTGAACCGGTGGATCACCCCGCGAACCACCCCCTCGGCGAGCACCGCAGCCCGGACCGACTCGAAGGAGAGGTCGGCGTCCCGGCAGTTGCTGCACTCGAACGGTCCGCTGATGGCCCCGTCGAAGGGCAGGCCACAGCGGTGGCAGAATGGAGGGCGGACAGGTTTGGCCAGTCTGCGACATCGAGGTCCGACCCAGCCCAGTCGTGGAACCGCCCGCTCGGCGTGGCAGATCTGGCAGACCGGCGGGTAGGCCAGCGCCAGGACGGCCCCGCCCCAGCGCAGGAACCGTCGCCGCAGCCGCCATCCACACCACCTCGTCGCCATGGGATGCAGGGTCATTTCCAGGAAACCTCCTGCCCTGAAGCATGGCCGCCCCCCTCCCGGTTCCACCATCGCCAGATTTGGGGACCCCTCCGACCGGAGATCCATCCGGGACGGACCAGGACGGTGTCTGAAGCCCGGGTTGAAACCCATCCACCGCATCGCAAGCTTCCACACGGACGGGAGCCTGTGCTAGCACCCCGCCGCCAACTTCACATGCCTGAGCCCGGCGACATCCTTGGAGCCTACACGCTGCACGAGCGGATCAACTCGGGCGGCCAGTCGGAGATCTGGCTGGCCACGGACACCGAGAAGCGTCCGTTCGCCGTCCGGCTGATGCTCAACACCTCCCTCTTCGCCTTCTCGGACCGGAAGCGGTTCAATGCGGGCTGCGAGGTGCTGCAGGCCTGCCAGGATGGCCAGTTCATCATCGGGTACGTCGAGCACGGCCGGATCGGAGGCCAGCTCGCCCTCGTGATGGAATATGTCGAGGGCTCGAACCTGAAGCTGCTCATGGGGGCGGGCGATCCGGTGCTCACCGGGAACATCGCCCAGGTCCTGATCGACTTCGCCTCGGCGCTCGAGGTCGTCCACGACCGCGGCTACATGCACCTCGACGTAAAGCCGGAGAACGTGCTGCTGACCCGCAACGGGAGCCTCCGACTGATCGATTTCGACCTCGCCCAGCCGATCCCGGATCCCCCGAGGAAGCAGGACCGGCTCTCGGGCACTCCGGCCTACATGGCGCCCGAACAGCTCCTCAGGCAGCCGATCGACCACCGGGTGGACCTGTGGGCCTTCGGGGTGAGCGCCTATGAGCTGCTCACCTTCCGGAAACCGTTCCCCGGGGAGAATGCCGACGAGGTCCTGCGCCGCCAGGTGGACCGCTCGGAGTTCATCCGCCCGCGCGAGATCAACGGCGACATCCCCGCCAATCTCGAGAAGATCGTCCTGCGCTGCCTCGAGAAGGACCCCGACCGACGCCACCCGATTGCCGGAGTCCTAGTCCACGAGCTCAAGCAGGCCCTCTACACCTCCTGAATCGAGGTCCATTCCATGCCCCACGACTTCAAGGCCACCCGGCGGGTTGAGTTCAGCGACACCGACATGGCCGGCATCGTCCACTTCTCGGCCTTCTTCCGCTACTTCGAGACCGTGGAGCATGCCTTCATCCGGTCGCTGGGCTTCTCGGTGATCCTGCCCGGCATGGAGCCGCCCATGGGGTTCCCACGGGTGCATGCCTCGTGCGACTACCGGCGCCCACTCCGGTTCGAGGACCTGGTTGAACTCCACCTCCTCGTGGCCGAGAAGACCCGACGGAAGCTGACCTACCAGATCCGCTTCCGACGCCTTGAACCGGGCCCGGTGGAGGAGGTGGCCGTGGGCAAACTCGTGGTGGTCTGCGTCCAGAAGACCCCCGAAGGCGGCATGCGCTCCGTCGACATCCCCGAGGCGCTGGCCTGCAAGATCGAGGTCGCTCCGGCACACCTTCTGGCGCTCCCGGAGTAGGCGTGGACCCGGGCGCGCCCTCGTCGGCCGTCAGGGCAGGATCGGGCCGCCTGGCGAGATGAAGGTTCGGGATCCCGGAGCGGGCAGCGTCTCCCACTGCGTCAACACCCCGCCCCGAAACGTCAGCCGGGCACTCACGTAGTCCTGGAACGCGTATTCGGTCGTGACCACCCGGTCGAGGTACCGGTTGCCATCCCGCCCGCGGACCTCGATGTAGTTCCAGTTCACGAACTGGTCGGTCGTGCTCCGGGAATAGAGCCAGGTGGTCTCCTCACCGGTCGCATCCCCGCGACGCAGCACCTGGGCCGGCTTTCCCCAGGCGATGAAGACGGCGTCCTCGGGCATGCCGACCTGGACCTGGCCCCGGTCGACCAGGGAGCGCTGTTCGGGCGTCAGTGCCTGGTAGGCCGAGGCCCTCTCGACCCGACGTTTGGCAATCTGGCGCGGATCGGTGGGCGCGGAGGCACAGCCCAGGATGCCGAGCAGAAGCACCACGGAAACGAACCCTGGACGCTGAGGAAGCACATCGAGCCGACGCACCGGAGGATCGTGCATTCGAAGGGGTGGGACGCCAACGCGGACTTTGCTCGATCCGTCGTGACCCGAATCGGACGTCCTCATTGCGCGACCTCGACATCCCGAAAACGTCGCCCCGTTGACTCCCATCCCGTATTCTCACCGGCTCCGATGACCCGCCTTGCCCGCATCGTCCTGCTGGTGATGGGTCTGCTTTCCCTGGACCCCAGAGCCGCCGCGGTCCCTCCCGCCTCCGGAACCGGCGACTGGGTCTGGTTTCCCGACACGTTTCCACCGATGGCGCCCTATCTGGTCACTCTCGACCAGTTCGGCACCTCCGCGATGGCCCCGGGACCGGTGATCCCGTCCGACCCCGTGAGCCGACTGGGTCAGGGAGTGAAGACGCGGCTGGGATCGGTGGGGTTCGACTACAACTTCTATCAGAGCATCAGTCTGGTCGACATCCCACACCCGGTGAGCGGCCTCGGCGTGCTCGCGTATTACACCACGGAGTTCCAGGGGAAATGGATGGTCGCCCGCTCACCCGGGGGAACCGGCCTGGGCCTGAGCCTCGAGTTCACCGGCCAGGAGGGACTGACCCGGGACACCCAAGCCCCATTGGAACACAGCCCCCAGATCAACTTCGGGTCCCTTTCCAATCCCCAGGCCAATGTGACCGGCATCGAGGAATTCCGCCTCGCCGAGATCGCAGCCCAGGTGTCGAGCCCCCACGGCGATTGGGTCCTGCTTCTCGGGATGGTCGACCAGGGCAACTATCTTGATTCCAACAGCTACGCGAACAACAGCCAGACCCAGTTCCTGAACGACGCCCTGGTCAACAACGCGACGATCCCACTGCCCGAGGCCAACCTCGGCTTCAACCTGCAGTGGCAGCCCAGCCGGCAGTTCTACCTTCTGATGGGGGCCGGATCGAACCTGCAGATCCCCAAAAAAGCCCTCGTCCTGTCCCTGGGGACGGACAACTGGAGCTACCTCCTGGAACTGGGTCTCATCACGACCAACACCTTCGGCCTCGGACCGGGCGTCTACCGCATCCAGCCCTTTGTCGCCACCGTCCATTCCGATACCCAGGGGGGTGTCGGACTGAACTTCCAGCAGGATCTCGGGATCCACACCCCGATTGCGGCGTTCGGAAGACTCGGCGTCTGCGGCAACCAGATCGCCTTCGAGAACATCCGGGCCCAGGGATCCCTCGGATTTGCCCTGACCGGCCCGATCGATGCCCCGGGTCCGATTCCGCTCTTCAGCAACGACTTGCTGGGCCTCGCCTTCGTCTGGAGCCAGGCCATGCCGGATGGATCCCCCGTTTACCGCCTGAACGAATACAGCACGGAGCTGTTCTATTCCTTCCAGATTACTCCCACCCTCAAGCTCCAGCCCGATCTGCAGGTCTTCTGGGACGCCGCCTATCGACCCCAGTCCGGGGTCAACCTCCTGTGGCAGCTCCAGCTGACCCTGACTTGGTGACCCGGCCCCAAGCAGATGACCTGACCCCAAGCAGATGACCTGCCCCCAGACAGATGACCTGGCCCCAGATGGATCATCTGGCCCGGCTTTTCTATGAAGCCGACCTTGATGCCTAGGGGAGCACCTCGACCGTGATGTCCTTGAACGACACCAGGGTCTTGCCCGCCCCATGGACCTGTAGGCCGATGCGCCCGTGCTGGGGAATCGAGGGATCCTTCTCCGTATAGTCCACGGTGGTGACTCCGTTGATCTTGAGGATCAGCCGAGGCCCCTCGCAGCGGACCTCGTAGTCGTTCCACTGCCCCTTCTTCACCGGCTTGCCCATCTCCGCATCGCTGGGCTTGGCGAGGACCGTGTTGCGACGTGACTCGTCGTACAACGCCCCCCACCAGCCGTCCCCGATGTCGGCCTGGTAGCCGATCATCTCGGAATCGTTCGGGACTCGCTGGCTGCGGACCTGGATCCCGGAATTCACGAAGCCCTCCGTCCCCTCGATCTTGAACTTCGCCCGCACGATGAAGTTGGTGAACGACCGGGTCGTGGCGACGAACTCGTTGCGCGGGACCATTGTGGTGAGGCTGCCGCCCTGGATCGTCCCGTCGACGATCCGCCAGGTCTTCTGCGTGTCGCCATCCCACCCCTTGAAGGACTTGCCGTCGAACAAGGCCACGCGCTCTCCCGCGAGGAGACGCAGCGACACAAGGAGACCGAGGACGAGGATCAGAGCGGGCTTCATGCCCAGAGACTGGGGAAACGCCGGGGCATCGTCCAGCGTCCGCAGATGGCCCTAGCTCACCAGACTCGAGCCCAGATCACCTTGAGGTACCGTCCCTCGGGACAATTCGAGAGCACGGGGTGGTCAAGGCCCGGTCCGGTGCGGTCCAGGATCTGGAGCTTCCGGTCGATGCGTTGACCCGCCCGCACCACGATCCGCTCGAACTCCTCAGCCGGGAGCTGTCCGGAGCAGGAACAGGTCACCAGAAACCCGCCTGGCTCGGTGATCGAGATCCCCAGGATGTTCAGATCCTCATACCGACGGAGCCCCTCCTCGTCGTCTTCCCGACCAAACACCAGCTTCGGCGGATCGAGGATCACGACCTCGAACCGCTTCCCGTCGGCACGCATCTGACGCGCGTAGCTGAAGGCATCGCAATGGACCCACTGGACCCGCGCATCGTTGAGGTTCGCGTTGCGACGGGCCTGGGCGATCACCTTCTCGTCGAGATCCACCCCGGTCACCTCCACCGCCTGCCCCGTCACCTTCGCCGAGATCGAGAACCCGCCCGTGTAGCTGCAGAGGTCGAGGACACGACGACCCCGGGCGAGGTCCGCCAGGCGACGACGATTGTCCCGCTGATCGCAGAAGAACCCAGTCTTGTGGCCGCTGGTGAAGTCCACTTCGTAGCGGATGCCATTCTCGCGGATCTTCACCGAGCGGACGGGATCCGACGGGATGTCGGCCACCCGGATGCCTTCCTGGCGGGCGATG